>WQXX01000046.1 GCA_009781535.1 Coriobacteriia bacterium
CAAATCGCATTATTACCAATACGCAATCGCACGCATCATAACACCTTTGTTATAATCATAGAGATACTATAATGTTTGAATGAGCCGTTTGGCTTATTAAGCGATGTTCCAATGACCGTTTGAGCATTTTGATCAATAGCTTTGGAGGTAGGCATGTCTTTGAATACTGGCACTACCGTAGGTGGCTTTCTGACGATAACCGATGGTGTTATCGCCGATTTGATTGGTTACGCAGCGTTTGAGACCTTTGGGGTCGTCGGCATGGCAGCGCCGAGTTTTTCTGACGGCTTTGCCAAGCTGCTTCCGGCGCGCGCACTCCGGCGAGGCGTTACCGTCGAAAAGGACGATGCGGGTCTTCTCATAGACCTGTATATCATCATTGAACACGGCGTCAATCTTGCGACGGTCTCTCAAAACCTGATCGACCGTGTACGTTTTGTGATCGAGAACTATACAAACCAGAAAATCTCTAACATCTCGGTACACGTCCAAGGTGTGCGTGTATCGAGGGAAAAGTAAAGGTACATTATTTGTCTATGGCTTGATTACGTACGGTAACACCCCATGAATCGCCCAATTCAACGGCTACCAGAACACGCAATGACAAGGAGAACCTTTTTATCATGACTTCTAACGATTACATTAGGTATATCATCTCAGCCGCTCAAGCTTTGTTTGACCGGAAAGAGGAAGTGAACCGTCTCAATGTATTCCCTGTACCTGACGGAGATACTGGCACGAATATGTCTCTCACCCTCGAGACCGTCATACAGGAGCTTATAGCGCTTGGGGATAGTCCCTCTTTCTCTGAGATACGCAAGGCTATCACACACGGTTCGCTCATGGGAGCGCGAGGAAACTCGGGCGTTATCACCTCCCAGATCCTCCGCGGTCTTTGCGAAGGTATTGCCCAGGTCGAGGATGATCCATCCCTGGACACGCCTTACATAATCAGCGCGCTTAATCGTGCTGTTGAGGTCGCCTTTAGCGCCGTACGCAAACCAGTAGAGGGGACTATTCTCACCGTCCTTCGCGATGTGCGCGACGCAGCTGTCCAAGCAGCCGATAGCGGCCTGGATTATCGTTCATCCCTTCTTATGATCTCTGATGAGGCCTTTGCGTCGGTACGACGCACTCCTGAGCTTCTTCCTGTCCTCAAAGAGAACAACGTTGTTGATGCAGGTGGTTTTGGGCTTGCCATACTTGTCAAAGGGTATGTTGATGCAGTCATGGGTTTTGCAACCGTCATACCTCAAGCAGACATGCTCACACAGGCTGCGCCAAAGGTGTCTATCGAGCAAATCAATGATTGGGACGACAGCGAGTTTTTGTATTGCACCGAGTTCCTGCTCTTAAGCGATGCTATCGACGTAGACGATACCCTCACATTCCTGAGCAGCTTGGGCGATTGCGAGCTGTTAGTTGGCTCTTGCCCCAACTACAAGGTCCACGTTCATACGAATGATCCTGGTGCAGTGCTTTCCTATATGACCGAACGTGGCCAGGTTTCTGAGGTCCATATCCACAATATGAAGATCCAGACAGGGCAGCGAAGCGATCAGTTACGAACTGAGTCGACCAACCAAGGCGCCTCAAAAAGCGCCTCACAGCCACCCAAACCCATAGGAATCGTCGCGGTGTGTGCAGGAGAGGGCACCCGAAAGATTCTGGAATCGGCAGGGGTCGATTTAGTCGTCCACGGTGGGCAGACGATGAATCCCTCGACAAAGGATTTCGTGGACGCTATCGCAGCCATCAATGCCGAGCAGATCATCATCTTCCCTAACAATAAGAATATTATCCTCGCGGCAACTGCTGCTACCGAAATCGCAGATAAGAAAGCTTTTGTTGTTCCTACGATAAGCGTTCCTCAGTCGTTTGCAGCTCTGTTCGTCATTGATTTGAGCGAAGGGGTCGAACGCAACCTCGAGCTTATCAATGAGACCATCAAACACGTGAAATGTGGCGAGATAACAACAGCGATCAAGGACGCGAAAGCCGCCGATGGTTCTTCTATCAAGAAAGGCGACGTCATAGGTATTGCAAACGGCTCAATCGATGTAATAGGAAGCAACTTGACGGAGGTCGCACTTGAGCTTATCGGTATCATCGCACAGGACGCCGATATCCTGACGATACTTGCCGGCGAAGACCTTGACCAGGAGTCATTTGACGACCTTATTGCCTCCATTGAGGAAGCCTATCCGGACTTAGAGATCGATGCTCAACGAGGTGAGCAGCCCCTCTATCCAATCGTCATGGCTGCTGAATAATCTGCCTATGACGCCAGCGGACGCAGACATCGCGAGGCGTATCAGCCAGACTTCCTGTTTTGATGACTTAGTTGAGTCACTCACTTTTGCGCGAGGAAAACGTCTTGCCGCCCTTCATGATCTCGGCATTACGACAATACGCGACCTGCTCCATCATTATCCCTTTCGGTATGACGATTTCTCCAAGGTACAATCTATTCGCAGCGCTTCTGTGGGGGCGCGTATAAGCGTCTTCGGACGTATCGATGAAGTCAAGGTCAAGCAACCGCGTCGTAACCTTAAGCTTATCGAAGTATCCGTCTTTGACGGAAGCGCCGTCCTTTATGCCACATGGTTCAACCAGCCCTGGCTTTCCAAAATCCTCATCCCCGGTGCAGCTGTATTCCTTCTCGGTACAATCGAACATTCCTTTGGTTATAAGAGAATGACGAATCCTTTATGCACCGTCATTGACGGCAATGAGGAGGATATGGAAGGAAAAACCTCGCCAAACTCAGAGTTGCTGGCAGCATCCATCCTTCCGGTCTATCATGCGAATGCCGGAATATCTACCGCATGGATAGCGCGTATCGCCAAGACAGCCCTCTTGCGTGTCCCTGCCGTTTATGACCCTCTTACACCAAGCCTTCGCGCCTCGCTCGGTTTAATACCTTTGGCAGGCGCCTTGCGCGAGATACATCAGCCTTCTTCTTTATTGGCACGAAGCGAGGCGCGGCGACGGCTGGCCTTTGACGAGGTGTTCTATCAAATGCTGTATCTCAAACACCAGCGCCGAATGTCGCGACAAAACTCAAGCCCGTACATACATATGAGCGACGACGCCTCGCTTAAGCTTATCACCAGCTTATTGCCTTTTAGCTTGCGTCCCGATCAAAAGGACGCCGTACAGGAGATCCTTTCTGATATGAACCGTGAGCAAGTCATGGACCGCCTTTTACTCGGTGACGTCGCCTCAGGCAAGACCATCGTTGCCGCACATGCTCTTGCTGCTGTCCACGATTCAGGATTCCAGGCGGCCATGATGGCGCCAACCGAAGTGCTCGTGCAACAATACGCTTTAAAGCTTGGCCCCTTGTTTGACAAACTCGGTATCCCCTGGGCACAGCTTACCTCATCTATCTCCTCACAATCCCGCAAGGATCTGCTCAGCAGGCTTACTGCTGGACAGATAACGGTACTCTTTGGCACACATGCGCTTATCGAGCCTGACGTCGTCTTTAAGAACCTCTCGCTCATTGTTATTGACGAACAGCACCGTTTTGGCGTCGACCAACGTGCGACTCTGCGCAAAAAGAGCCCTGGCTGCGACGCTCTCATGATGACGGCAACCCCCATCCCTCGTTCATTAGCCCTGGTGTTGTACGGCGATCTTTCGCCAACATACCTGACAAAACGTCATCAGACGTCGATAACAACAACCAAGGTTTTGCATAGTAGACTCAAAGGGGAGGGCTATGATGCGATCCGTGATGCGTTAGCTGACGGTCATCAAGCTTATGTCATCTGCCCTTTGATCGCGCCACAGTCTGACATGTCTGAAAACGACGACGACCTGAGGAGCGAAGAAGAGGCCTCGCTCATCGACCTGTTTACCAATCTTGACTGCATAGACGACACAGAAGCCGTCCATGCTGCCGAACGTGAGGCCCAGTACCTTCAGTACAGCGTGTTTCCACAGCATAAAATCGGCCTTCTGACAGGTCGCATGCCTGCTTATGAGAAGCGTGGCGTCATGGATCGCTTTAGAGCTGGTGAGATAGATGTGCTTGTCTCGACGACTGTTGTCGAGGTAGGGGTTGATGTGCCTAATGCCACCGTCATGATTATCGAAGACGCCGATCGTTTTGGCATCTCCCAGTTACATCAGCTGAGGGGACGTATCGGTCGTGGGCAATGGGACTCAAAGCTTTTTCTGGTCACTCGTTCGAATAACGACGAGACCCGTCAGCGCCTTAAGCTGCTGGAGTCTTTATCTGACGGTTTTGAGCTTGCCAATGCCGATCTTCGCATGAGAAAAGAAGGGGACGTCTTAGGCAGCCGCCAACATGGCGCCGCGACAATCAAACTCACAAAAATCCTTGAGGATGCCGATCTCATCGCAGCGGCTCATAAAGAGGCGAATACCATCCTTGACACTGATCCCACACTCAGCGCCCCCGAGCATGCCTTTTTAATGCACGAACTGAGACAGCGGATTCCTTTGTATCATCAAGCAGAGGGTGTACAGAATCGATGAACATTGAAGCAAATGTAGTGATTGTCCATCCGCCTTCCTCTGGGGGTGATTCATGCGCATAATCTCCGGCGCATATAAGGGACGTTTGATACAAGCCCTCCCAACGAATGCCACTCGCCCTACGACCGACCGGGTACGGGAGGCATGGGCCAGCACGACAGAAAACCTTCTTACTTCGGGTTTTGATGGCTGTGTTGTGCTTGACGCCTTTGCGGGAAGCGGGGCTTTGGGTATAGAGGCTTTGTCGCGAGGAGCAGCCCGCGTTGTGTTTTGCGAGAAAAGCGCCGCCGCTTTTTCTGTACTGCGCGAAAATACCGCTGCACTCGGATTGTCAGATTCTTTATGTGTCAAACTCGTTCATGCCGATACGCTTAAACTGAATACCCTTTCTTCACTAAGCCATTTCGGCCCTTTTGACCTACTTGTACTTGACCCGCCTTATTCCCTCTCAACCATCGCAGTAGCCCGTGTCCTTTCTGCCTTGTCGTCAGGCGGTGCTTTGTCTGCGGGTTGTATCATCAGTTATGAACAGGCGCGACCGAATCGTTTAGATGAAACCTCCCTCATTTCATGGCTGCAACGTATCCCATGCCCTCCCCACACTTCGTTTATACTTGAGGCACGTAAGACCTATGGCACTGTTGCACTCGATTATCTACGTTTTGACGCCGGTTGATAACAGCCGAATGCATATCAGCTTATGAGTACGATTTGAAAGGAAACGCGCATGGCAAAAGCACTTATTCCCGGCACCTATGACCCAGTGACCTATGGACATCTTGATATCATCGTGCGTGCATCCCAGATCTTTGATACGATCGTTGTCGGCGTTGCAGCCTCACCCAACAAGAATGGGCGTGGCCCTCTGTTTTCGCTTGATGAGCGTGTTGCCTTCATCCAGCAGGCAACGGCGCATCTCGGCAATGTCTCTGTTTTGCCCTTCGACAAGTTGCTCGTTGATTTCGCGCTTGACATCGGTGCGCAGGCAATCGTTAAAGGCTTGCGTGTGGTCACGGATTTTGAGAGCGAATTCCAGCAGGCGTCGGTTAATTACCATCTCAAACCAAACCTTGAGACGCTTTTTATCATGTCGACAGCTGCCAATATGTACCTGTCCTCTTCTATGGTCAAGGAAGTCGCCGCACTCCACGGTTCAGTTGCAGACTGGGTGCCTCCGCAAGTCGAAGCAGCCCTTCGCGCTCAGTTTTCCTGATTCTGTCGATTGTTTCTTGGGGCAAACCAAGGGAAACTTCAAAAAATGCCAAAAAGAAGCACAAAAACGCGTGCGAAAGGTAGTCGAATAAACTGTAATCATAATTGGCACTTTTCATCGACGCAATATGTGGTATCCTATTGCGTGCGGGCATATGCCTGCAGAGGGTTCGCGATGCATTAAACGTGGCCGTGTATGTGTCGTTAGTGTGTGCCGGTATGGCAGAAAGAAAGGCTAAAATGGCTGAAGGCAAGGTAAAGTGGTTCAACCCGGATAAAGGCTACGGCTTTATATCTCGTGATGATGGCGATGATCTTTTCGTTCATTATTCTGAGATTCAAGTCGAAGGCTTTAAGACCCTCGAAGAGGATGCTCTGGTGGAATTTGATATCACAACCGGACAGAATGGAAAGCTTCAAGCAAGCAACGTCCGTAAACTCTAAATGTGTAACAGAACACCTTAATAAAAGCGGCTCGGTACTTGAGCCGCTTTTATTTTTACATTCTCTCGTATACTGTTCGCATGAAAAAACTACTCCTCCATACCTGCTGCGGGCCGTGCTCGCTCTTGCCGCTTGAGATACTTGCTCAGGAGGGTTATTCGCTTACAACAGCGTTTGTCAACCCTAACCTCTCTCCTTACGATGAGTTCCAGCGCCGTTTTCAGGCATTCGAGCTAGCTGCCAACGCTGCGGGAGCTGGCATCCTCGTATGGCCCTATGATGCCAAGGAATGGGAGGATTCCGTCGGCATCTGCGGCGGACCTTACCCACTTATCAAAGGCGATCCATACTATGAATGTAACCTTGAATCAAAAAGAGCCCGGTGCCGCCCTTGCTACCGTCTTCGTTTTGAGAGGGCAGCGTATCTGGCTAAAACGATGTGCATCGACCGCCTTTCTACGACCTTGACGATCAGTCCGTACCAATTCACTGACATTATCTTTGAGGAGCTTAAGGTTGCTGCTGAGCAAAGCGGCCTGCACGCGGTGTGCATCGATTTTCGTGAGCACTATCCAGAATCGGTGCGCAGGAGCAAGCAACTGGGCATGTACCGACAGAACTACTGCGGCTGCCGTTTCTCTCAGGAGGAGGCGCGTTTGGAACGTGAGGCTTTTAAACAAAAACGAACCGCCAAACGAGAAGCAGACGTCCATGCTCACAAGTGAATTCGACTACAAGCTTCCTCATGATCGTATAGCCCAGAATCCCGCCATACCTCGAGACAGCTGTCGGCTGCTTGTGCTTGACCGCAAACGCGAGTCGATCGAGCATCGAGTATTCTCGGATATCATCGAGTATCTCACCGAGGCTGACCTTTTAGTTGTCAATACCACGAAAGTGATGCCTGCTCGCCTCATCGGCAAACGTGTGGGTGGGGGAGAGGCAGAAGTTTTGCTTCTCAGGCGTATTCGTACAATAAGCGCATACGATGAACTATGGGAGGCGCTTGTTCGTCCAGGAAGACGCCTGAGGCCAGGCAGTTTGGTTTTGTTTCCTGATATGACAGCAGAAATCATCGATTGGACGACTTCAGGAGAACGTGGAGGACGTATCGTACAGCTTTTTACCGATCATACGTTAACCATAGATGAGTCGCTCCATAAAAACGGAGAGCTTCCGCTGCCGCCCTACATCACAAACTACACAGGAGACCGTTCGCAGTATCAGACTGTCTATGCACAAAAGGAGGATTCTGCGGCTGCACCGACGGCGGGTTTACATTTTACTCCTGAGCTTTTAGATCGCATCCGTGAGAGGGGCGTACGACTTGCAAACGTTGATCTCTCTGTTGGGCTTGACACTTTTCGCCCTGTTGACGAGGAGCGTATCGAAGACCATCGCATACACTCAGAACGTTATTCGGTAAACGCCTCGGTTTTGGCGGCAATCGAAGATACACGAAGGAAAGAGGGTCGGGTTATCGCCGTTGGTACCACCAGCGTACGTAGCCTTGAGAGTTGCTGGGATACAGAGGAAGGCATGCTTGTACCACGTGCGGATACAACGACTTCGCTGTTTATCATGCCGGGATATCAGTTCAGGGCAGTCGATGCGCTTATCACGAATTTCCATGCACCGCGTTCAACACTCCTGGCTTTGGTAAGCGCGTTCGCCTCCCATGAACTCATCATGAAAGCTTACAATGAAGCGCTGTCGGATGGGTACCGGCTCCTCTCATTTGGCGACGC
>WQXX01000047.1 GCA_009781535.1 Coriobacteriia bacterium
ACCTCGTTGAGTGACAACATGACTTTCCCGTTCATTTTCATATTGAAATTGTTGAAGCTCATACCGAGGAATTTAGCTATCTCTGTCTGCGTAATCCCTGACCGTGCCATCTCCGCTTTTAGGTTCCCGAACGCCATGAAGCCACCTTTCTTCGTGTGTCATACTTGATGAAACCGGACAGCGAGGAAGGAGGTGATTGTGATGAAGGATTTTGATGAGTTTGAAAGATGTCTTGATAGGGAATCAACTGCTGAGTTCATCAAACTTGCTATGGAGTTAGCAAAGCCAGATGTAGAGCAGATCGGGAACTTAAAATCAGAGGTAGCTTTTGTTTCTGTTATAGCATCAGAAATCATGATGCGGGAATATCTGCGCCAGTATCATCGCTGGGTTTCTTCCTAGCCTTTCTGATAGCTTCCAAAATAGCATCATTACCAAAACAACACGTAATTTTTGTAGAGAGCAAATCTAACCAGTCAGTTTTTGGGTCAAGCAGACCTTGTAGTGCAGCTATAAGGTCTGCGGCTTCTTGTGGAGTAAGTTCAATCTTCATGGTTGTTCCTTTCCCCTTCCTCGCTATACGGTTGTCAAGGTGCGGTAGTCCTGACAACCAGATAGATACAAAGACGGTGACTTGCGTATAATTCAATTAGATGGGAGGTGATTTATATGGCAAATACTACTTATGCTCTCGATCAAGCTATCGAGCTGACAAAAAAGGCAATCGAGCGTTCCTCAGAAGATTCATCTATTGCCAAGCCAGAGCTTATCTCTGCTTTCATGGAAGCTATGTACGACAAGATCATTGAGCTTAACAAGAAAGGCTAAAAGTATCGAAAGCAATTGTGGTAAACCTGAACCGCATCGGCGATATTCTTCACAGTCCTCGGTGCGGTTCCGTTTTTTATACTAGTCTTTACGGCAACCTCTATCAATTCAAGAAGCGCGGCTTGTACTCTCTGATAATGTGCAAGGCTTTCCTTCTCTGATAGCTCTATAACAACGGAGTTGTCCAGTTTCTTGACTTCGAATACACCGCTTGTTAGTTCATCCATAGTAACCTGCTTTCTGTCACCGTCTTGATATCTATCAGGTTGTCAAGGTGCGAAATCACAATTTTTGGTACTAACAGTACCAATATTGGTACTAACAGATACTATACTATTTTTGGGAACTATGCAATACTGTTCTACACAAAAAATACTAATTTTAGGAAAATTTTAGAAGTATTACCAAATTTGGAGTTACTATGTACAAACTGGGCGAAAGACTAAATGATATTATTGAAGAAAAGTATGGTAGTGTTGCTGAGTTTGCTCGTGTTTCGAAAATCCCGAAAACAACAATCTACAATCTAATTAATAGAGATTTCCGTGGAGGTAACATCAATACGATTGTCCCATTCTGCCAATTATTAGGCATTGATGTTGATGCTTTAATTGGTGGAACATTGAGGATGAAAGGTGAAGACCCCGACTATGTAGACGTACCTCTGTATGGCAGGATAGCAGCAGGTGAGCCCATAGAGATGATTGAGGACAAGGAATGGTTCCCTGTGCCTCGCAGGATAGCAGAAGCTCACCCGAACGCGATACTTCTCATCGTATGCGGTTCGAGCATGGATAAGGTGCTTCCTGACCGCACCTATGCATTGATAGACCAAAACCAGATAGACGTGATAAACGGGCAGATATATGCCCTTACTATTAATGGGTATGATGCAACCATCAAAAAGCTCGAAAAGCTCAACAACGGTATGAGGCTCATACCTGTGTCATCTGACCCGACGTATGAGGTAGAGGTGCTGGACTTCAACAAGCCGGAAACCGATAAACTACGCATCATCGGACGGGTGATCTGGATGACCTCACCATTCGATTATCTGACCTCTGCCAAGTGAGCATCAAGAAGGATTGACGGATGAACAATTACGCATTCATTGACGCACAAAACCTGAACCTCGGTGTCCGCGGATTAGGGTGGGAGGTAGATTATAAGAAGCTGAGGTTATACCTGAAAAACAAATACAATGTCTCGTGTGCTTTCATGTTCATCGGTTACGTTCCTACAAACCAAAGGCTATACACTGCTTTGCAGAAAGCAGGTTTCATTCTGATATACAAGCCTGTTGTCGATGTGACTGTTAATGGGAAGCACATCCTTAAAGGTAATGTTGACGCTGAGCTTGTCCTACATTCTGCTGCCATCGAATATGAGAATTATGACAAAGCTGTTATCATTACGAACGATGGTGATTTTTATTGTCTGGTCGAATACCTGAGTCACAGAAAAAAGCTCGAACGATTACTTGCTCCTAGCAAGATGTATTCAAAGCTGTTCAAACCATATTGGAAATCGATTTCCACAATCGCAGAATTGAAAGATTCACTGGAAAGAAAAACCGGGAGTAGCGGTCGGTCGAAACCTTAGGCCTGCCCGGTCATCGTGATACAAGATAAGTTTATGTTTATAAAGCAGACCCGTCAAGTGAAAAATGGTCAAATCAGGTCAAAATGGTCAATTATTATAGGGAAATGGAATACATGAGATAACTTACGATAACTTACGATAACGTGCGATGAATACAGATAGACAAGGCAGCCCCAGTATCTTTTGCGGGAAACGGGGCTGCGACCTTCCGATTGAAAGGTGAAGTGATTATACCATTATGGCGATCCAAGAGATCAAAGACAAAGACGGCAAGACAATAAAATACCGAGTGCAAAGGGATATCGGCTTGCTTCCCAATGGCAAGCGCGACCGTCCGACCAAGATATGCAAGACCATGAAAGAGGCACAAAAGGAAGACGCACGCCTGCTCATGCTCAAAGAGGTCGGTAAGGGAAGCTCCAACCGTGTCAAGTTCGGTGAGTTCGTGGATTCGTTCTGGTTGCCGGAAAAGAAGGCGACTTTGAGGAAGAATACGATACAGGGCTATGAGCGCGATCTGAGGTTAAGGCTGCGCCCAGCGTTTTGGGACTTGCTGTTGACCGATATAACCAAGCTGCGCATACAGTCGATGATAGATAGGTGCCCGACGTATAAGACCGCCAAGAATGCCCGCGACACGCTTTCTGCCATATTAGGGTACGCCGTTGACATGGAGGTGCTTTCGCGTAATCCAGCCGCTGCGAAATTCAAATACAAGGCAGTCGATACGGTAAAGGATAACGGAGCTGTATCGACAAGCCACAAAGAACATCTGGACATCATATCTATGGCTGACACCTACGAGGTGAGGGCTATCCTTGTCTTTGGTCTTTGTTTCGGGCTGCGTAAAGGTGAGATAATGGCTCTTGACTGGGGAAAGCACATCGACTTCAAGAATCGTAAGGTCTATATAAGGAAGACATTTACACGGTCAATCGGTGCACCTGAATTGACACCTCCGAAGACACCTAGATCTGTCCGCGACCTTCCTATGAATGATACGACCTACAGGCTTTTGGAAGGGCTGCGCGACTGGGGAGGCATCAGCCGTGTCACAGGTGCGGTGCTGGTATTCAATGGACACAGGATGAACCCTGAGACGGCATACCGCCGATTAAAGGCATTCGTTGATTCCCATAACGACCTGCCACGCCTTACGACGTCGAACATGAGGCATTGCTTCGCAACGGCGTGGGTGGTGTCAGGAGGCAACGTCGCAAGCCTGTCGAAATGGCTCGGTCATACCAATGTCTCTACGACGCTCAACCGCTATGTAGTGCCATTGATGGGAGATTTGCAAGATGATGCCGAAAGGATGGACAGCTTGTATCAGATAGCAGTCAGCTTATGAAAAACGTGTGCCATTTCTGTGCCATTCATACCTAGATGTGCCATTTTGTGCCATGTTTTTCGCAGGTTGTCGGACTTTATCGCAAGCAGGATTTCTCATCTACCAGCATAAACAGGAAAAACGCCTGATAGTATCTGGCGGAGAGATGGGGATTTGAACCCCAGGACCGGGTTCACCGGTCAACGGTTTTCGAGACCGCCGCTTTCAGCCGCTCAGCCATCTCTCCGCGGTGAGGGACTATTGTACCATCTACCAGCAGCGATGCAAGATTACCAATCAAGCTGCATGATTATTGTCACAAACAGACTCACTTACATGGCTGTGTGCAATTCTTCAGACCTCTCGAATGCCTTGTTCTCTTTTCGCTAGCTTATTGCGCGCTCTATCAAATGTGCTGGACAGATTATCAGGAAAGCCCAGCCTCCGTGAATCGACATATCGATACTCTATTAGAATATCAACCAATTCTTTACAGAATGAGTCCTGTGTAGCAGCACTATCGAAAAGAAGCATCTGTGCAAGAACCTTCGCAACACCTGACAGAGTTCTTGCGTCTACCTTGTCGCAGTCATCGAAAAAAGCAATTTCAAGCGGTATCTTTCTACCGTATAAGCGCTGATGATGAGCGCACGCATTTCGGATATATGTAAGAACCTCAAGCCAGTTTTTCAGTCGGCTCCATTCCAAATCGAACTGTTTCGCGATGGATTTTTTTATCACAGGAGACTTAATGTTCCCGTAAAGCTTCGATACAGTTCCGAGCGACAGTATCTCAACAGCCGCCCAGATTGGAAGCTCACCATATTTAGTTAGGTTATGCTGAACGAAAACAGCTTTTTCTTTTTGCCGTTCCTTCTCCCGTTCATAGTCTTTGATGAATGTCTGATAATTTGCTTGGCTAAAGAAATTCGAACTGTCCATGTGTGCAAGAGGACCATACTTTTCAGCAAGTGTGTTTGAGACAAGAGCCCGTATGGCAACCTCAACGATGCCTGTGTATCGAAACAACAGAGCCCTCAGTGCAACATCAAACTCGTATAAGTTAATCACTTGTTCGAATGATGTCCCCGCAAAGAACATGCCGTTATTGCTCTTATCTTGGAATAGGAACCAGTAGCCACTAAGTCGATAATACCCGATTCGGGCTAACCGGTCTGCTGCAAGCTGCTCGTCTACCATCATTCCGAGCTCTGTCAACCTGACAATTTGCTGGTCGATTGACAAAGATGGCTTCATTTCTTCATATTGATCAGTCATTTATTCTCCAGAATAGTAACGCCCCCGCTTGGGCCACATCGTTGAGAGGTGCTGCGGGGGACTGTCAATACATATAATACTTTGAAAGTTCGTCATCTGACAACACCTTTCAACGGAATAAACGGAAAAAGGGTCAAATCGGGTTAAGAGTGGTCAATTCTCTCCGCAGTGAGGGACTATTGTACCACTTGTGTCTGAGCGCCTCCCTCATATCTTCTGGCGCGTTTTGGTGCGTGCAATGGCTTTTATAATTCGATAGGCACAAGCCGGATCGCTTAGCGCAAGCGCATGGAGAGGCTCCCCGTTGCATAGAGGGGGATGTTTTGCATCCAACCCTCATCCCTATAACCGGAAAGAGACAGACGAATGCCGGTGTTCAGATTGTATCTCGTGCAAAACGCAGCAAGGCTTTTGCTTTTCAGGTTCTCTGCTGACTTGACCTCAACTGGGTAGACCTTTCCCTGGGCTTGGAAGATGAAATCGATTTCGCCAGAAGATTTTTCCGCCGACCAATAGTACAGTCGTTGCCTGCATTCTCCCCGTAATTCCTGACACACAAATTGCTCAGTAAACGCTCCTTTGAACTCCTCAAAGAGCCTGTTGCCTTCGATTATCGTAGGTGCATCGAGATCAGACATGGCTCCGAGCAGACCGATGTCCGCAAGAAACAGTTTAAAGCCCGAGGATGTCTTGTAGGATTCAAGCGGTATCCCCGGTTTTGATATCCGCCACACACGATGTATCAGCCCGCTGTCGACAAGGAATTGCAGCGCTGCTTCGTAGTCGCGACCGCGCGCGCCTTGCTGGACATTGCCATAGACGAATTTCTTGCTCTCCTTTGCAAGCTGGCTTGGGATGGATTGCCAGATCTGGCGACATCGTTCAGCGACATCCTTAGACGCATGTTTCGAAAAGTCTCCTTCATAGGTGTTGATAATAGCCTGCTGGATTCTGCGAACACGACTGAGGTCTTTTGTCTCGGAGTGTTCCAGCACCGCCTCGGGCATTCCGCCAACATAGTAGTATTGCTTCAATAGGTCTGTCAATTGCTCGGCGAACACCGCAAGCATGCCGAAGTCGCTCCCGTAGATGAAAGAGGCGAGTTCCCTGTGCCCTTCCGCAAGCAGAAATTCCTCGAATGTCATTGGGAAAAGATCCAGAAAGTCGACCTTTCCTACCGGAAACGAGATGCCTGAATGCAACGCTGTCCCAAGGAGAGATCCTGCAACAGCGATCGGCTGCACTGGCATATCCTCGTAAAAGTATTTCAGAGCGGTCAAGGCTCGCGGAACGGCTTGGACTTCATCGAGCACGATGAAGGTTTCAGTCGTTATTGGTCTTCCTGCATAGGCTGACAACCCATTTAAAAGCCGCTGCGGATCTAAAGAGCCTTCAAAGAGCGCTGCCATCGCAGCGTTGTCTTCAAGGCGTACATAGACAGAATCCGAGAACTCCTGTGCTCCAAACTCTTTGAGAAGCCAGGTCTTCCCAACTTGACGAACACCTCGCAAGATGAGAGGCTTTCGTTTGAGGTCATTTTTCCAAGAAACCAAATCGTTCATGCATGTTCGCTGCATATGAGCTCCTCTTTACTCACAGAAAAAAGTAGTGATAAGCAGCTTAACACATTTTTCATACGAAAAATGTGTGGATTTGCACGTTTTTCGTACGAAAAACGTGCAAAGGCAATGATTGTCAATACAGAAGCTGTTTGTCGGACACACATACGCTACCTATCAGCTGACCTCTAGGTCCCAGATCAAGTCTGGGACGACATGACGCAGCCCGGTGCGTATTTTGACTGGGACGTTGACCCCCATAATCCGTAGCGAAAGGAGCACCTACACGCTTAGACCGGGACGTTGACCCCCATGATCTGCATGATGAGGATGGCAGCGGTGAGCACGATGACCACGGCGATGATCATCCCGGACAGGGTATTTGCAATCTTGCCGTTGGTGTAGGTGCCCATGACGCGTTTGTCGTTGATGATCTTGATAAGAAAGACGAGCAGCACTGGCAGCAGAAGGCCGTTGACCACCTGCGCTGTGAGCATGATGCCTAGGAGATTTACCCCTGGGACAAGCACCACCACGCATCCGATAATGATAACGGCGGTGATGATTCCCTTATATGCAGGGGCTTCACTCCACGTCCGGTCGGAGCCGCGCTCCCATCCAAAGGCTTCGCAGACCGCATACGAGGTGGTCAGCGGCAGTACGCACGCCGCCAAAAACGAAGCGCCGAGGAGGCCGACCGCGAACAGTTGGCGCGCATAGCCGCCCACGATAGGCTCGAGTGCAAGAGCAGCCTCCTCGGCGCTTTCGACAACAATCCCTTGCGAGAACAGCACCGTACCTGTCGTGATGACGATGAACCACACGACCACGCAGGCGACAAACGCGCCCGCGAACACATCGACCCGCTGAAAGAACAGCTCCTTGATGTTCACGCCCTTTTCAACCACATTGCTCTGACCAAAGAACATCATCCAAGGCGCAATCGTCGTACCGATCAACGCGATGATCAGCGCGAAGAACCCCTGCTCGAATATCACATGCGGCACAACCGTGCTGGTTGCGACATCGCCCCAATTGGGCTTGCCCATGAACGCTGCAATCACATAAACCAAAAACACCAGGCTTATCACAAGAAAGATCTTCTCAATGCGCCGATACGAGCCGCCCATCAGCAGAGCCCAGACCGCCACCCCGGCAACCGGGACGCTGATGTATTTGTTCACGCCAAACAGCTCCATGGCAGCCGCGATGCCCGCGAATTCGGAGAGGATGGTGCCCATG
>WQXX01000048.1 GCA_009781535.1 Coriobacteriia bacterium
ACAGCCTTATTGACCTTGGTTGCCAGCTCCTCGTTGTTGGTGAGGATAAAGCCGCCGCGCGGGCCGCGCAAGGTCTTATGCGAGGTGGAAGTCACAATGTCGGCATAGGGAACAGGATTCTCGTGCGCCCCAACTGCAACGAGCCCGGCAATATGCGCCATATCCACGATCAGATACGCGCCCACCTCATGTGCTATCTCGCTGAAACGCTTGAAATCAAGCTTGCGCGGGTAGGCGCTTGCACCTGCGATGATAGCCTTGGGACGGTGTTCTTTAGCGATCCGCTCAACCTCATCCATGTTAAGCATCTCGGTGTTCGCGTCAACGCCATACGAGACCATGGTATGCCATAGGCCGGAGAAGTTGACAGGAGAGCCGTGGGTCAAATGCCCTCCGTGCGCCAGACTCATGCCCATCACGGTGTCGCCTGGTTTTACCGTGGCGATATACGCCGCCAGGTTCGCGCTTGCACCGCTGTGGGGCTGCACGTTGGCAAAACTCGCCCCAAAGAGCTCGCAAGCACGCTCGATAGCCAGTTTCTCGGCAACGTCGACTACATGACAGCCGCCGTAGTAGCGCTTTGAGGGGTAGCCTTCTGCATACTTGTTGGTCAGAACGCTTCCAACCGCCTCGAGCACGGCTCGCGAGGTAAAGTTCT
The DNA here is from genome assembly GCA_009781535.1 of Coriobacteriia bacterium. Classification (GTDB taxonomy): domain Bacteria; phylum Actinomycetota; class Coriobacteriia; order Coriobacteriales; family UBA8131; genus WRHU01. The sequence goes on from WQXX01000048.1 coordinate 659, forward strand.
CCGACGCGATAAGCTCAATGGTGCTGCGCTGGCGATTGAGCTCATCGGCCAGTGCGGCGGCGATGAGCGGATCGCTTTTTGAGAGATACTCAGATGACATAAAACACCTTTCTATATTTTTTATGTGGTGCGCGATGCCGACCTAGAAGTGGATCGTGCCGCCGTCGCTCCGTCTGACGGTTTTTACAAAACGCACGGTCTTGTCGGCAGAATTCATGATGATGGAGCTCGTGGTACATGAGCCGTCATCAATGCGCACGCCATCAAGCATCTCGCCATCCGTCACGCCACAGGCAATGAAGGCGGTCTCGTCGCTGCGGATGAGCATGTCCATCGTCAGCGGTGCATCCAGATCGATACCTGCCGTCAGCTCGGCACGCGCACGCTTTTCTGCTCCATGCGAATCAAGCTCGAAACCGAGTTTGCCCATAAAAATGCCGCCGATGGCCTTAAGCCCCGCTGCCGCAAGCACACCTTCCGGCGCGCCGCCGCTGCCAAGGTACAGGTCGATGCCGGTGCCTGGCACCGCGGTGGCGATGGCGCCAAAGACGTCGCCATCGTCGATGAGACGGATGCGGGCTCCGGTCGCACGTACTGCCTTGATGAGGTCGGCATGACGGTCGCGCAGCAGGATGCACACATTGACCTCGCTGATTGGCTTGTCCAGCGCGGTGGCAACCGCCCTTACATTAGCCTCAGGCGATGCGTCGATATGGACCAGACCACGACAGGCAGGACCGGCAGCGATTTTGTGCATGTAGGTGTCCGGAGCGAACAGCAGCGAGCCTTTGGGTGCGATGGCGATGGTAGTAAGCGCATTGGCGCGGTTGTAGGCACACAAGTTGGTGCCCTCAAGCGGATCGACCGCGATGTCGATCTCCTCGCCGCCTCTGCCTACTTCCTCGCCGATGTATAGCATCGGCGCCTCATCGCGCTCCCCTTCGCCAATAACAATCCGCCCCGAGAAATCTATCTCGTTGAAGGCATTGCGCATGGCTTCGGTAGCCGCTTTGTCGGCTGCGCGTTTGTCACCTCTGCCATTCCAGTCTGCGGCGGCGATGGCGGCAAGCTCGGCGACATTAAGGACTTGCATGATACGTGAGATGTCCATGAGAAACCCTTTCTGACAGTTCAATTTCGCCTGTACAGATGATACCATTGTGTGCAGATAACTTTGAGACCACTTTGTGGGTTGATGTAATGCGTTGGTGACGGGTGGGATTGTTATGGCACAGCATATGATTTTCTATTTCACGGGGACCGGTAATAGCCTTAAGTCGGCATTGACCATTGCGCGCAAGTTGCAGGGATCGACAAACGATACGGCGCGGGTTGTCTGCATGGGGCCGGATGAGCCTTTTTCTTTTACCGATTGTTGTGACACTATCGGTTTTGTCTTCCCCTGTCATTTTGGAGGCGTGCCTTGGCGCGTGCTTGAATACGTGAGAGCCCTTGACCTTACTGGCCAGGAGAGCGCGTATCGCTATGCGGTGGTTACCTACGGCGGTGGTTTTGCCGCCACCTCACTCGGACAACTGAATGCTGTGCTTACCGAAAAGGGCTTCCCCCTTGATTATGGCGCGATGGCGCAGGCGTTTTCGACCTATGTGGTCTTGTATAAGATGAGCACAAAACTCAATGAGAAGACAACATTGCTTAAAACCAGGCTCGAGCAGGTGATCGCCGACATCCTCAAGCGGCATAGTTTGCCTCCCAAATGTATGAATGCGGTTGCGGGGATGTACAACAGGTTCGCAACATCAAACGGCGTCAAGAATGAGGATTGCCATTTTGCTGCGGGTGATGCCTGTGTGAGTTGCGGACAGTGCGCCAGAGTGTGTCCTGTAGGCAATATCACGCTGGAAGGCGACCCGCCGCGCCCGCGCTGGCATCACCGGTGTACACAGTGCCTTGCCTGCCTGCAGCTGTGCCCTCGCGAGGCGATCGATTTTGGCGCCAAGACGCGCGGGCGCGGGCGGTACAAGCATCCTGAGGTCACGGTGCCGATGCTTATCGCCTATAACCATAACCACACTGAGCCACTTGGCTATTAGCGGCAGCTCACACCTGGAAAAGGAGGCGTTTACCGTGGATAAAACACGTTCGCATCATTTCGCTGGATTTGGCAAACAGTTTAGTTTCATCGCCCATATCGCTCTGTGCTGCCTACTCGTCACATCTTTGATGTGTGCATCTGCTTGTAATCTATTCAAGCCAACCGGCGAACCCGACAGGCTTGGTTCATATTCCCAGATAAACCAGGTCATCGCGCGAGGCCCTGATTGGAAGCAGATCGTCAAGAACAGCTCCTTCCAACTCGGAACCCCGTATGTAGCTGGGAATTGGTTGGAGAATGGAAAGCCCGTCGACTTCTATGGATGTGACTTTGGCACGTATCCCCGTATCGATGGTTCCACGGTCGCCGTCCCTATGGCGATGGAGTTCGCACGCCAGCACCTCGGCTTTTCTGATGAGAATGCCTATTCCTTTGTCTTCTTTCACACCACACACGAGGCGTATCTCAATCTAATCCTCAAACAGATCCCTTATGCAGGCGAGATCGGGCCGGGGGTATTCCAGACCGCTAACAACAAACCCATAGACCGTCTCCTGATGAATAACGAACACCCCGTAGACCTCATCATCGCTACCGAGCCATCAGCAGAAGAGCTCGCGACAGCTGCAGCGAATCAGGTCAAGCTCGTCGTCAAGCCCGTGTGTTACGACGCCTTCGTGTTCATCACGCACAAGGATAATCCGGTGGACAGCCTCACGCTTGATCAGATACGAGGCATCTACTCGGGAACGATCACCAATTGGAAGGAGCTGGGCGGTGTTGATGCGCCCATCGTTGCCTACCAACGCGAGGAAAACTCCGGCAGTCAGACGGGTATGCTCAACCTGGTGATGGGCGATGTGCCCATGCTCCCGCCCGAGACCGTTCAGATTGCCTGGGGCATGGGTGAGCTTGTGGACGCCGTCGCCGAGTACAAGAACAACACCGTAAGCATCGGCTACACGTACAAGTACTACATCGACACCCTGTACAAAAACGAGAACATCAAGATACTTAAGATCGACGGTATGTCTCCTGACGAAATCAGTCTCCGCAAAGGCACATATCCGCTTACCACCAACTACTACGGTGTTATCAGAGGCGGAGACGAGGCTAAGGTTGGGGGTTTGTTCCTCAATTGGATGTTGTCAGTCGAAGGGCAGGAGTGCATCCGCCAGGCAGGGTATGTGCCCTATTTTGGGTACTAGCGCTCCGTTAAGCAACCTTACGATAAGCTTGCTTGACAACACACGCACTTGACCTACCATTCTCCTGATAGGCCCCGGATCAGGTCCGGGGTGACAAACTGAGTAGTATAATACTTTCTTGGAGTAGTTTGATTTATATGTTATAGTAACAATTACATTTTCTCGATTGTTTTTCGCTGCACTTGAATGGTTTGATCTGCAGTACGACGTCCAGACATTGACGAATGCATAGCTTACACAGAACAGGTTTGCCAATGAATCCAGTAAAGATTCTGTACATCATATTGGGTTTCATCTTCCTCGGACTCGGGGCAGTTGGCGCTTTTATCCCTGTATTACCTACCGTCCCCTTCCTACTCTTAACCGCCTTCTTCTTCTCGAAGGGCTCCAAGCGTTTCGAGAAATGGTTCATGACAACCAAGCTCTATAAGAAACATCTGGAGGGGTTCCTTGCAAACCGCACCATGACGCGCAAGACCAAAGTCTATCTCCAGGGCCTTGCCACGGTGATGATCCTCATCTCGGTGTACGTGGTGCCGATCATGCATGTGAAGATCTTCCTGCTTGTGCTGCTGTTCATCATGTATTGGTACTTCGCCTTCCGTATCAGGACCGTCAAACCTGCGGAAAAGGCGATGGAAGGCGTCATCCTGCCCAATGAGGACGAAGACCTGCGCGCCAGCGTGGACTGACGCGCGCGGAGCGCGTGGAGCGCGTGGAGCGCGTGGAGCGCGTGGAGCGCGTGGGACTGACGTGCTTGGACTGACGCGCGCGAAGCGCGCGGACACGCGTGGGCGAGCGCTCATTGACTTTCTGTAGCGGATTGCTATAATCCAAAACCACTACGCAAGCGGCGTACTTCGACTGTGCCCTCCTAACCACAGTACCGCATATTTAGGCGTTCAAGGGAATCAATCATGGACTCTGGCATGGTCATTAAGGTCGCTTTTGTCGTGGTCTTTTTTGCGGCAACGATCTACATCGGTTTCAGAACCCGAAAAACAGCACTGAATGTAGATGGCTTCGTTCTCGGAGGTCGAAAAGTCGGCCCGTGGTTGTCGGCTTTCGCTTATGGGGTGACGTACTTCAGCGCCGTAGTCTTCATCGGTTATGCGGGGCAGTTCGGCTGGAAGTATGGCATGGCCGCCCTCTGGATTGGCCTCGGCAACGCCTTTTTGGGTAGCTTGCTGGCTTGGTATGTGCTGGGCGCACGCACCCGTGCCATGACCCATCACCTCAACACCAAGACGATGCCGGAATTCTTCGGGAGCCGCTTTAACAGCAAACCTCTACGCATCGCTGCGGCAGCGCTCGTCTTCGTCTTTCTTATCCCCTACACCGCCAGTGTGTACAACGGCCTGTCACGACTGTTCTTTATGGCGTTTGGGCTTCCGTATGAGTACGCGATCATCGGAATGGCGGTACTTACCTGTATATACGTGGTGTTGGGCGGCTACATGGCGACAGCCGTCAACGACCTCGTCCAAGGTGTCATCATGATTGTGGGCATTATTGCTATCATTGCCTCTGTTCTTGCTGGGCATGGAGGTTTTTCAGAGGCGGTGGTCACGCTTTCCCAGGTTACAAATGACACAGGGTTGATGGAAGGCATGAAGGGGACCTTTACCTCGATGTTCGGCCCTAACTTGCCTGACCTGCTCGGTGTCCTTATCCTCACATCGCTTGGCGTTTGGGGCCTGCCGCAGATGGTCACGAAGTTCTACGCGATGAAGAACACAGCGCCCATCCGTCTTGGCGCGATCGTCTCGACGTTGTTTGCCCTCCTGATCGCCGGAGGCAGCTACTTTCTGGGTGGGTTCGGCCGCCTTATAGCTGATAATCCTACTTTATATAATGATAACGGCGCCGTAGTCTATGACCGTATCGTACCAGCACTTCTCGCCGACATGCCGGATCTGCTCATCGGGCTTACCGTCGTCCTTGTCGTAGCTGCATCTATCTCCACCTTGGCAGCTCTGGTTATGACCTCAAGCTCGACACTTACCCTTGACCTTATCAAAGGTAATATCGTCAAAAAGATGACCGATAAGTCGCAGTTGATTACCATCAGATCGCTGATCGTGGTGTTTGTGATCATCGCCGCGACAATAGCACTGGTCCAGTACAACTCCTCGGTGATCTTCATCGCCCAGATGATGTCGATCAGTTGGGGTGCACTGGCAGGATCCTTCCTCGCGCCTTTCGTCTATGGCTTGTATTGGAAGCGCACAACCACCGCCAGCGTGTGGGCATGCTTCATCTTTGCTGTTGGGCTTGTCTGCTCCAACTTGGTATTCGGCTTCATCGCCTCACCGATCAATGCCGGCGCCATCGCGATGGTCGGTGGTTTGGTGATCGTGCCGCTTGTCAGCCTGATCACACCCAAGCCGAACAAGGAAAAGACAGATCTGTTGTTCGAGGAAAGCTACAAGGATCTTCACAAGCGCCGTGAGGAAATCGAGAAAGAGGCTTAGTCCTCTTGCACTTGCTGACGCCGGCGCCATCCATGGCGCCGGCGTTTTTTTTAGAGGCCTGTGTTTATTCAGGGTCTACATCCTCGTGCGTGGCGTCGAGATCGTCTGCATCACATGCGGCATCGGCGTTGTGCGCAGCATCAGCGACGCCTTTTGTGGCGTCGGCGTCTTTTTGTTCAGAGCCAAGGTTGTTGCGTGCGTTGCCGATGCCGTCGCGTACGTTGCCAATGCCGTCGCGTACGTTGCCGATGCCATCGCGGGAGCCTCTCCCCATGAACAATGTAAGGGAAAGCAGGAATGTTACGACCGCCAGAACGCACACCACGATCATGACCGTAGTAAGGCCGGATACATCCCCTATCCTGCCAAGACCCGGAGCCGTGATGCCGCCAATGCTCACCACCACGCCTAATGAAATACCAGAGGCAAACCCGATCCGGTTGGGCAGATACGCCTGCCCCAGCGCAACCAGTGGCGCATAAGACAAAGCTTGAACGAGTGCAAGGAGCAAGACCAGCGCCGTGGCTGCCACAAGGTTGGTTGTAAAGATGAATATCGCCAGCAAGGGCACGAAGACGCCACTGCTCAGCGCGATGACTTTCTTAAAGCCCACACGGTCTGCGATGCGCCCGCCAAAAAAGGTTGCGATGGCTGAGCCGACCGAAAACACCGTGAGCATAAGCGCGCCGAATTCCTGAGATTGTCCAAGCACCGCAATCCAATACAGTGGGATGAAGACCAGAAGCGCATTGCTCACGATGGAGCGAAAGGTATTGACCAGAGTGACCTTGGCAAATCCAACCCAGTCGTCTTTTCTCACTTCCTGGGCAGACTCACGGATACGTTGGCTTTCGAGCTCATTGAGACGGCGGAATGCCTTTGTCTGTGAGAACAACACGGCAGCAGCGATGACGGCCGGAATCAAGAAGATAAGCGTTCCACGCATGCCCCAGGTCATGATGGCAAAGGTAGCGATGACTGGGCCAATGGCAAAACCTGCAAAGCCTCCCACAGAAAAGTTGCTGATACCAGTGCCTTTATTCTCACCAGCAACCACGTTTGCGAGTTTGCCCCCTTCAGGGTGGAAGAAAGCCACGCCTATCCCAGTAACGAGTGCGCACACGACAATAAGCCAATACGAGCTGGCAAAACCCATCGCGGCAATACCACAGGCCGAAATCAGGACGCCTGCCCCCATGAACCAGGGTCGGTCTATCTTATCCCCCAGGTATCCGAACAAGGGCTGGATAACGGCTGAGATAACACTGTTCGCGAGCATGACAACGGCTGCCGCCGTATAGCTCAGGTCATACGTGA
>WQXX01000049.1 GCA_009781535.1 Coriobacteriia bacterium
AAGTTCGGCGCCCTGGTGGGCAACCCGCCAGCGGCAGAACCAAGCATGGACGGGTATCTGTTCATGGGCTGGTACAAGGATGCCGACGGCAAAGAAGCCTTCGATTTTTCCGTGACCATGCCCAATGGCCCTCTTGCGGCATATGCCAAATGGAAGCCGAACGACTTCACCCTTACGTATTACGACTCATTGAGCGCCACCGCGCTGCCAATAGAAGATTTTAATGGTTTTGAGAACTTCCAGCCTGTCGGCAAGGGTTTGCCAGTCGATTTTGATGACGCTCCCTACCAACCTGGCGATATCATTGCAGGTATTGGGGCTTTTGAAGGTTGGTATGTGCAGGTAGGCAACATCTGGAGCAAATGGCCAGCTGACCGCCTTGTCACCGGGGATCTCAACCTGTACGCAGGTTATCTGATCGATGGTTTTGTGGTTACCTACATCACCGATCCCGGCACGCCTGCCCCCATCGACGCCGACGAATACTGGCTTGGGCGACAGACCCGCCTGTCTTACGGTGAGAATGTCAGCCACCCCGAGGGCAAGGTGCTTATCGGTTGGACAGCTTCCGACACCGGCACCGGCGGTGGCACCGGCGGCACCGGCGGCGGCAACGAGAGAGGCGGGGCGGGAGCCCTGCTCACACCGGGCGACTACTATCGGATACAGGCTGATACCACATTCACCGCCGTATACGCAGACCGCGACGACTGCATACAGATCGTCTACCATTCCAATTATCCCGGCGATGGCGCGAGTGGAGGGGAGACGGTCAGCGTATGGGTGCTGAGAGGCAGCGGGACCGTAGCCTTGAAAGGCGCGATCTTTACACGTGTTGGCGCCAGCCTTGTCGGTTGGATGGATGCGCCCATAAATAACGTGGTGGACTACGAGCTCGGGGAAGTGATTGCTGCTCCGACAGAAACCAAGCACGTGTACGGTCATTGGGTGGATAACGTCTATCGGATCACCTTTGTTGCGGGCGGCAATGGCATGTTGGTCGATTCCGCCAATCCTGCTCCTGCCGGCGCCACCACGATCCTCTACGATTCGATTTCTGGTGGCACGTTGTGGAACTCTGCGGTTGAGCGCGGTGTACCCGTGCCCACTCCGTCTGGCGGTTATGAGTTTGTTGCGTGGCACCTCGGCACCATCACCGGCGCTGTGGTGGAATTACCGCCAGCGGGCAATCCGGCGGTTTATAGCAACCTGATGTATGTCGCAGAGTTCCAGGAAAGACCCTACACGGTGACCTATGTTATCGAGGGCGGCACATGGGTCGATGGCACCAGCGCGAACAAGACAGAAACCGTCAAACACGGTGACGGTCTGGCAGCCATTCCCAATAATATGACCCCACTTACCGGATATCTCAATTACGGCAGCTGGGATGTCGACCCCAATCAGTACGGCGCGGTGATACGAGACGGTCTGGTCTTTACCTATACGTTCCAGCCGGTCGCTCCCGTAACGATTACCGTCAACAATGCCTCCAAGTTGTATGGCACGGCTGATACGCCCGGTTACAACGGCTTTACGGTGAGCGGTTTGACAGGCGATGCGCTCGCGGCTTTCATCGAGGGCATCTCTATTGTACGCACGAATAACGATGAGAACGTCAAACGCAATGCTGCAGGTGCAGTTGAGGCGTACGAAGGGGTCCTCATCGCAACAGGATATCCGGAATCCGAGACACTTGCGGTAACCGTGGTATTTGGCAGCTTTACGATCATCCCGCGTTCGATTGTGCTGGCTTCTGCCTCGGACGGCAAGGTCTTTGACAATACGCCGCTGACCAACAGCGAGGTTATCGAGACTGGCGATGGCTTTGCTGATGGCGAGGGTATTGATATTGCTGTAACAGGCACAATTACCAACCCAGGCTCTGTAAACAACACGTTCACGTGGAGCTTCAGGCAGGGAACCATTGCCACCAACTATGACATAACACCTTCCTATGGCCTGCTGGTTATCACGTCGACAGAAAATTCCATCGTCCTATCGGCAGGCAGCGGCACTCAGGTCTATGACGGCTCCGCGCTTATCAACAACACTTTCAGCGCCTTGGTGCTTCCCAGTGGCGTGACCCATGTTTTTGCCACGGTTTCCGGCTCCCAGACTGCTGCGGGGTCCAGCAACAATATCATCACCAATTATGCGCTATACAACGGTGCAGTGAATGTGACCGCGAACTACTCCGACGTAACGCTGCTTCCCGGCACTCTGACCGTGACCCCGCGTCCGGTGACGATTACTGTCAATAACGCCACGAAGACCCTCGGCGCAACTGATCCAACCTTTACGGGGTCTATCACCAGCGGCAGCCTTGTGTCGAGCGGCGATTTGGGCGTCATTACCTATGCCCGCACGAATACCGTAGAAACAGCCGGTACGTATGCGAGGGTGCTTACGGCGCGTTATGTGGCAAACACTAATTACGTAGTGACGGTTGTTCCAGGCAACTTTACCATTACCGCTGCTGCGACTCCGCCGCCTGTTACGCCGCCTACCACTCCGCCTGTTCTGATTCCTGACGCCCCGACTGCGACGACCAACTTTGCTGCTTGGGCGCTCGTCAACTTGATTCTTGCGGTTGTCGGTATGCTCGCAGCCGTTGCAATGCTTGTCGCCTTTGCCTTTGGGCGCAAGGAAAACGATGTGAGTGCCGAGGCATTCGCTGGCAAAGATGTTGACGAGGGGGAGGAGAAGCAGCGTCGCAAGCGTCTGACCTGGCGCATCATAAACGTTGCTGCCGGCGTTGCGGCTGTTATCCTGTTCCTTCTGACCGAAGACATCACGCTTCCGATGACGCTGGTCGACTCCATGACCATCTGGCAGCTTGTTGTGTTTGTGTTCCAGATTGCCTTTGGCGTCCTGGCGCTGAAAAAGAAGAAAGAGGTAGAGACGAGCGAGGCGCCTACCCTTGTTACGATCTCAGCCTAAAAGGGTTATCCCGCCTGTCGCCCCGCCTATCAAGTCCCCGCGGGCGCCTGCTACACAGGCGCCCGCGGGGACGGACAAAAGGGACGGGACGGTTTTGTTCGATTTTGTCCCTTTTATGTCGCCCCAGACTTGGTCTGGGGCCTAGAGGGTGAGCTGTAGGCGACGAATGTCGCCCTGAGCGAAAGGCGAAGCCTGAAGCCGAAGGGTCTAATGGAAGAGTTATAGAGTTGGCTAAGTTGTCGCCCAGAAAACCTGGTATATTATTTATGTCGCCCCAGACCTGATCTGGGGCCTAGAGGGTGAGCTGTAGGATGCCTGAATATGTCCGACAAAAACCCGTGCATTGACAGAGGGATTTCTGTAGTTATAATATAATTATGAAAGCATTATTTTTCGAATGGGACGAGCAAAAGAACAGCGCAACAAAGAACGAGATGAGAAGCTATGAAAACCGATGAAATGAGAACAGAATACGATTTTGCAAACTCAAGATCGAATCCCTATGCTGCGTGCCTCAGAAAACAGATAACCATCCGTATTGATGAGAGAGCGATTAATTATTTCAAGGAACAGGCGGCTGAAGTGGGCGTGCCGTATCAAAGTCTTATCAATATGTATCTATCCGATTGCGCGAGCAATCAAAAAAAGCTTCATCTTGAATGGGTATGATAACCCAACGCCGAATGGAGGCGCCTGGTTGAGGAGAGCCATAGGATGAAAGAATGTCGCCCCAGACCTGATCTGGGGCCTAGAGGGTGAGCTGTAGGATGCCTGAATATGTCCGACAAAAACCTGGTGTATTGGCAATGACGTATCGCATGTCGCCCCAGACCTGATCTGGGGCCTAGAGGGTGAGCTGTAGGATTCTTACGTATGTCCGACAAAAACCTGGCGTATTGGCAATGACGTATCGCATGTCGCCCCAGACTTGGTCTGGGGCCTAGAGGGTGAGCTGTAGGATGCCTGAATATGTCCGACAAAAACCTGGTGGAAAGACACTCCTTCTTGTTGATGGCTACAACGTGCTGCGCAGCAGCGGGCTGTATGAGGAGTTCTATGCCGCAGCTTCTGAGACGGGCTTTTCTGCAGGACAAAAACCAGCTCCGTCGGCGGACTACTCATACGACACCTTTAACGCTGTGCGCGAGGCGCTTATCGGAGACGTCGCTGTGTTCGCGCATCGGCGCTACGAAGCGACAGTAGTATTTGACGGCGCCGGCAATCCGTCCTCAGTTGGCTCGCGAACTGATGTTGGTGGAGTGGGGGTCATCTTCTCATCAGCGAACACGAGTGCCGACTCTACTATCGAGGAACTGGCGCGCCGTGCAGCCGAAGCCGGCCGCGATGTGCTGGTGATAACCTCGGACGCAGCCACGCAATGGACGGTTATCGGCAAACGGATCACACGCATGTCCGCGGCTGGCTTTGCCGACGAGATGCGCGCACTGAGAAAAGCCACCGTCAACGAGATAAAGGCTGTTGCAAAAAAGAACACGTTGGGGGAGCGCATAGACGAGCAGACCCGTGAGAAACTTGCTCGCCTCGCCCGCGGTCAAAGCTGACAATAGCGAACAAATGTTTGACAAATCAGGAGTATTATGTTAGTATTTAATACACTGATGTCGAGGCGATGATAGTCTCGAGCTTATTCCATACATCGTTTGCAAATCAATAGAATAACTAAACTACATGAGAGCTTAAGCAGTGTCTGTCACATTGCGGGAAAGAAGAGGTCGGAGTATAAACAAGAAGGGAGAAACACAAAATTAAATACTAGAAAACCTAAATAATATACTATTAACAATATATTATTTACTACTTCATGAAGAATCGTTATACTAGTAATATATCGGAGGTATTAGATGAAACATTTTGGAAAAGCAGGCATAATCAGTCGCTTCGAGCAGCTTGATGACATAATTGAGGAAGCATAATGAGGCGTCCGAACTTTAAAGGATGGGTATCCCGAGAGCTTGTGTATCTTTCTGAAGAGAATACTCTCAATCTTCGGAGACTTGCTTCGCTTGCACAAGACACAAAACCGAGGCTAAGAGAACGCCTTGTTCTTTATGCAATCGCAACAGGACAAGTTACGAGACTAAGAAGCTACTTATATCTTGAAGACTATATTAACGAGCTTGATGATTTAGCTTTGGAGTTTAGTTCAATCGACTTGAACAACCCAAACAGTCCCAGGAACGATCAACTGCCGCCTCGATACGTAAAGGCGCTGCAATCATACCGAGCTGCGTTTCAGCAGATTGATTCACGGAACGAATCAAAGAAGCTTCGTTGGGAAAAATCTGTACAACTCCAAAAGAAAAAAGGAGTTTCGAATGCACAGATATATCAGGCTCTCAATCTTGACGCAGGCAATGTAAATGCCTATATGAAGCATGCAAATATCGACAAAGTTTCACTAAAGAATGCTACTGATATTATGGAATACCTCCATGCAGTCTAAATCCATTGGCGCAGTGAGGGCGTAAAGGTTTGTTATCATTAGAATTGTGCAAATGGTATTGCTTGATGCTGACGATCCTGATGGAACCGCGTGTTCGGATACCTATGTTCGCGATTTCGAAAGGCGAACTGCACCCACAGGAATTGTAGTAAGCTGAGGATTTGTGTGCCCGTGGAACACCTTGCTGACATAGCCAAGCAACTGGCAGCGGTACCGCTCGACCCTGGGGTTTATCTCTGGAAGAACGAGAGTGGCGCCGTGCTGTATGTGGGCAAGGCGCGGCAGCTGCGCTCTCGGATGCGGCAATATACCGCGCTTGCGGACGAACGAGCCATGATCCCACGACTTATGGCACGGGTTGCTTCGTTTGAATATATCGTTACCAGCAACGAGCATGAGTCGCTGGTGCTGGAAAAGAACCTCATCATCCAATATAACCCGCCGTTTAACGTTGATCTTAAGGACGACAAGAGTTATCCGTTCATCGCGCTGACGATGGGCGATGTGTTCCCGGCGATCAAATACACGCGCGAAAAGCCCGTTGCGACCACGTGTTACTTTGGGCCATATACCGATGCAGGTGCTGCCCGTCTGATGCTTGATACCGCGCGGCGCATCGTCCCTATCTGTTCTGCAAAATGTGTCGAGTGGAAGCGTATGTCTGCCTGGTTAGCCGCACACCCCGAGGACAGGACTCCAGCTTTCAAGGTGCCGGCAACGGTCAAGCCGTGTTTTGATTCGCATGTGGGTCTGGGGCCGGGAATCTGTACGGGAGCCTGCACGCCGCAGGAGTATGCGTTTAATGTCAAACAGGTCGCTCGCTTTCTGTCCGGCCATCATCGTGTCTTTATCCAGGCTATCGAGGACGAGATGCATGAGGCGGCAGCCGAGCTTGACTTTGAGCATGCGGCTCGCGCCAAAAGCCGTCTTGAGGCTATCGCAGCGGTACGTGACAAACAACATGTGGTGGTAGCGCCAACGCTTAATGCCGACGTTATCGGCTTTTGGCGCGAGGAGACCATCGCAGGCGCGCACGTATTCAGTGTGCGTGAGGGTGCGGTCATGCTCAGCAACGAGTTCGTCTTGGACAAGGGCCTGGACATCGCCGACGGAGAACTGACAAGCCAGTTCCTGCTGCGCTATTACGAGCAGGCAACCAGCATCCCGCGCGAGGTAGTTATCGCTGCACGCCCCGAGGACGCCGTCGAGCTTGAAGAATGGCTGAGCGGAAAGCTCCAATCCAAGCGAGGCGCCAAGGTGCGCCTTGTCGTAGCCGTGCGCGGAGAGCGTCACGAGCTTTTAGAGATGGCAGAACGCAACGCCAAGCACACGCTGTTGCGCTACAAGGTGCGCACGCGCTACGACGATGAACGCATCAATCGCGCCATGCTCGAGCTGGAAAGCGCGTTGGCTTTGCCCAAGGCGCCCATGCGCATCGAGTGCTTTGACATCTCAACGATTCATGGCGCGCACTCGGTTGCTTCGATGGTGGTCTTTACTACGGGCAGCCCCGACAAGGCGCAGTACCGGCGTTTCAAAATACGCATGGATGAGGGCGAGGCTAACGACGTCGCAATGATGCGTGAGGTGCTCGCGCGGCGGTACGCTGCCCAGCGTATGGCCGACAGTCGCTTTGGCTCAAAACCCGACCTGCTCATTGTGGACGGCGGCAAACCGCAGCTTACCGCCGCGCTTGCCGAGCTGGCACAGCTCGGCATAGAAGACATCCCTGTAGCGGGTCTTGCCAAACGTGACGAGGAGTTGTTCGTCACGTGGAATGACGGAAGCCCGGTTGTGCTCCCTAGTGGTTCTGCAGCCTTATATCTCGTCAAGCAGGTGCGCGACGAAGCGCACCGCTTTGCCATCACCTTCCACCGCGACCTTCGGGGCAAGGCGATGACCGTCAGTATTCTCGACGATGTCGAAGGGCTCGGCCCCAAGCGGAAAAAGGCTCTGCTGAAAACCTTCGGGTCGGTCAAGCGCCTGCGCGCAGCCTCGTTACAGGAATTAGCGGCTGTGCCAGGTTTGCCGCGTGCGGTTGCCGAGGAGCTGTTTGCAATCCTGCGCCACGAGGAATGAGAGGCGTCCTCTCATTTCAAGAGCGCCATGAGGAATAAGGGGCTTCGTTTAGTAAGAGAGTAACGAGGATTAAGAGGCGCCGCTTTGGTAAGTTTAGTAAGAGAGCGCCATGTAGTAATACCATGACCAGTAGTATTCAAAGGATACGTAATCGCAGAACCAGTCTTTATACCCATAAGGGTCATTAAAA
>WQXX01000050.1 GCA_009781535.1 Coriobacteriia bacterium
AGGTATCGTCCAGTACCCGTCGTCCTCCATTCCCACGATGCCATACGAGGTCATCCAACCCAAGCCAGGGTCAAGCTCGACCACCCGGTAGGTAGCGTCCGGCTCCACCTCTATCAACGCCTGGTCAAAACAATGGAGCATGAACACACCAGGCATGCCGGGAACCAAAGAGCCACCAAGACCCAAACCGCCATTGCTGATGAAGTTATCAGCACTCAGCTCAACAGGTTCCCACTCGTCTTGCCCAACAAGGCGCTCAAGCCTGAAGAAGAAGGGGATGTCAAGCGCCAGCTCTGGTATAAACGTCTCGGTCTCGGTGTCATAGAGTCCGGCAATCTTACCGACCTCGATATACGCCATCGCTTTCTTACTGTTGTGGAAGGTCACGAATGCCAACCCGTAATCATCGTCGATCTTAAACGCGCTGGTGCTCCACATATCATCCCCAAAGGGGTAGTCGTCACCTAAAGAAAAACGGGGACTCCTTGGCACATTGGGAAAACTGCCTCCCAAGGCTATGGATATCGAGAATTCCGGATCGTTGAAGCTATCAGGCAAGGGCCCGACCTCCACAACCCAGTAATAATCATCGATAGGCAGGTTCTCGATCTTGGTGAGCATGCCGTTTTTCAGGGTGAAGCTGTTGTTTGTCAGATCGACACTGAAGGCGCCGTGTACGGGATGGTACTCCAGATTCAGAAGAACGGCATCAGCGGGGTCGTCTTCGGCAGAATGGTAGATCTGGAAGGTGAAGAACTTGTTCTCGTCAAACAGCGTGGCATTCTCAACGCGCTTGAGCAACCAGAGCTCACCGACCTCGGTATCCCTGGTGTTCAGGTTATCCTCAGCGTACAGGTTGATTCTCGTGTCTGGACGGGCGCCTCCGATGAAGGCCTGCACCTCGTTCCAGTCAAAGAAGTTGCCGCCCTCATAGACCAACACGAGCGGCGTGCCTCCCATGACAGGGACATCCGGGGTCATGCCTTTCGCGCTGATGATCAAATGGTCGTTGGCAGCAGCGAGCGAGAGCGAAGTGGAGCGGGTGTCAGGAATCCTCAGATAGAACTCATCGCTTGTCCAAGACCAGGTACCGCCGCTGTTCAAAAACGCGCCACCCTCAAGATATTGCGCGGTCTGCTTAATCCCATAGACTTGCTCATTGCCCTTCAGCTCGCTTGCACTATCAGCCGATTTACCGGAAGTGAACCTGATGTCACTTATCCCAGGGCCAGTCAGTGACAGGAAGACCTTGTCCAGATTCAGCTCGCTGGCGCTGACTCCGCTTGGCACGCCTTGAAGCTCTGCGGTTATCGTCAATGGACCGTAGTAGACCACATCGTCATCTATGCCTGTGGTGTCATCGATGCTGGCAGCCGAATCATCTATGTGCAGGGACAGTGACGTGTATTCACTGAGGGCGGATCCAGCCGAACGTTGTATCTTCGCATCGCGTATCAGGGCACTGACCAAGGCGTTGAACTTCGCCCGTTCAGCTGGGTTGCTGTCCAAGCTGGTCTTCAGGACGATAAAAGCGTCATTCGTTGGGTCATTATCGCCGTCGTCAGAGAGCATCTTCCATATGGCGACCTTCGTTGCCATCAGTGCGACGGTCTTGCTGATGGAGCCGATATTGTCCGGAGCTCCACTGTATAGGTTGTTCAGGCGCGTCAGGCTTGCCACGCTTTCTGCGTCATGCGCACGAAAGTCGCCTCGATAGCCGTTTAAGATCAGCCAATAGACCGCTTCAGCGTTTTTAAGCATCGCCCCTGACATCGCCCATGACGCACCAGCGACATAACCGCTCACTTCATCGGTCGTCGTTGGGCCCCATGTCTCACCGAGGCTGTTGGTGACCGTCGGGCCTTTCCACGATGATTGTGCCTTGGGATGGAAGGCGACGAACGGGTCGACGCAGTAGATCTGGCTGGAGATCGTCCTGACGCCGTCGGACGTGCCGCCGATCGGTATGTCGGCGTTGCCGGTCCATACACCACCGCTTGGGTAGCTGAGCCGGTAATTGATCATGACGTTGTCGTAATACTTGACTGACGCGATATACGACGTAAGTGTGCCGTCATAGGCGTACGCAGCCTGGGGAATCCGTGCAATGGGGATGAGCAGCGTTGCGAGCATGGTGCATGCGGTGAGTAGTACGATAGCCTCTCTCTTCATAGTTTACCTCCTTTGGTGTGTATATGACCTGCGTCAGATGACACAGGTATGAGACGTAGTTCTGTCGCGAAAAGACGAAGGTTATAAAAACATGCCGTCGCAAAAAGACGACAGTTGTCGATGTGTAGCTCTGTGTTTGTCATTTAATCCACCCGCTTGACGTTTTGTAACCAGTACACGCACCCTCAGATATGCTGGAACGTCAGTTTTATAATACGGAGTATACAACAAATTTGTGCGAATTGATGCGAGGACAAGCAAAAAGAGAGAAACGCGCAACTTGCGCGTTTCTCAATCGTTGTTTTCTGAGCAGATTCCGTTCCGCAGGCTTCACAACAGGCAGGGAAAAATCCTACCCAAGAGTTATCGGCTGAGGTACGCCGTTAGTAACCTGGTAGTAACCGGGTGCTGAGTAGTACGCGTTGCCATTGAAGTCGATCATTACAAACTTGACTGCAAAGCGGGCGTCCCTGGACCATTCTGATAGATTTGAGACCGGACGCATGTTGAACACCATACTTGAGTCATATGATTCGATGTTTCCAAGCTCCATCTCCACAAGGCGTTCTCCTGTTACGACGTCGTAGGTTCCTGCACGCAGCATCCAGTACATGATCGCCCAGATATTATCGCCATCCTGAAGCTGATAGAGCTCTTTTCCTGCCATACCTGTTTCAGGATCGATGGGCGGTACGGCTCCCAGTAACTCATAGACGCCCGTCTTGAGATCATGGACGATGATCATCGAGTACCGGACGTCGTTGATCAGGAGGGGAGAGACATAGAAATCATAGTCATCGCTTGTAGCCAATGGTTCCATATAGATGGGCAGACCACCGATGGCGCCCCAGTCGTTTTTGAAGTTCGCCCTGAAGATGCCGTTATCAAAGTCGTGGAAGAAGTCATTGCTCATGCCATAGAGGCCGAGCAAGCCGTCTACGTCGTTGTCAAGCACGGCTGCCTGGGCTATGTAGACCGCCGCAAGGCCGCCAGCGAGTTCAGATCCGATATCGAGTTGCCATTGTCCATTTGTCCCGAGGGTAAGTGGATGACCTTCAAGATCTTCAAAGGGAATACGTTCTACCGGTCCTGGCGCAACCGGGGTCAAAGAGGGGTTCGAACTGCTTGTTTTATTCATGTAGGCGACAGCCTCGGTCGAAAGCGAGCCTTGTATGGAGAACTCATAGAAGAACCTGAATCCTTCACTGGTGCCCATATCTGCAAACCTTAAGACCTCCCTCTCATTGCCCCCATAGTTGTAGAAGCATGAGAGTCCATTCGCGCCTTGGCGTCCGGCGCCGGTGACCTGGTAGATAACACACTGGTTCAGTCCACGCAGCACGTCACTACCAGAAAGCGGGAAGAGCTTCTCTTTAATCCCACGCGAAACCAAATCGCCCAGGTCGACCATGTTCGTATAACCAGAGGTGGGGCTGTTGCAATAGTTCTCTGCTTCTTTTGCTACGCGCGCATAGGTGCCCAGGTACTGCTGATCCTTTGTGGCAGAAAAGAGCGATTCGTCTCCCATACGCTGGTAGGCCTCAAGCAAGGGCTTAAGCTTTGTCAGATCAACCAGCGAAAGAGTAGCTGCAAGCGAATCGCGCCCCCTCAGCGATGCAAAATAGGTATCGCAGATTGCGCGGCCGAGTTCCTCTCCATCCATGCCCGGTTTGTTTGCAAGTGCCTGGAGAAACGCGGTGTAGTCCCAGCCTTGGAAAGGCTCGACGTCTTGAGACGCAACCATGTAGTGTGCATACCCTTCGAAGGTTGCGGCGGTATCAATCGTCGCCATCAGGCAGGCGTCAAAACCGACGATCTCATATAGAGGATCCCCATTGGTGGTCTTCGAGGTAACGGCGAGGGCGTCTTGCAGTTTTTTCATGGTCAAGGATTCCATTTTGAAATTCTCGTCAAAGCACACTCCGCTGAGGCTTCCGCCGCCGTGATCCCAGAATTGGAGCATCCGATTATCAGCGGGGTAGTTGGTATTACAATAGTTGAGGAACTTTACCAGCGTATCCTTACTGCCCATGCTCGCCTGAGGCCAGGTCTCAAGGAGCTTTACCCCTTCGCTGCTATAACGATAGATCTGCAGCTTTGTTGCATCTACATCGTTAAACCAGGACTTGGCGCCACCTGTCATGAT
The DNA here is from genome assembly GCA_009781535.1 of Coriobacteriia bacterium. Classification (GTDB taxonomy): domain Bacteria; phylum Actinomycetota; class Coriobacteriia; order Coriobacteriales; family UBA8131; genus WRHU01. Next base: position 4,319 of record WQXX01000050.1, read on the forward strand.
GATGATCTCTATGTTTTCAGGGAGCTTGACCGCAAGCATTTCCTCGAGGTCAGTAGTCGCTGCGCCGCCGGAGCTTTCCAGATCGGTACCGCACAAATACCAATAGATCGCCCATGAGCCAGCTTCGCCACTATTCTGGCCATTGTGCTGGCCGATAGAGACGGATTTCCTTTCCCACTCCCTCCAGATCCGTACCGTTTCTGTTGGGATACAGGATGTGAAGACCATAATGAAACTGAGAACCAACACAAAGCCGATGACTAGAGTAGTACGACCCCTTTTAACGTTCATCCCGCTCACCTCCTGTTGATTGCATACCAACTGGTTAACGCGCAATCATATTTTATCACTCCCAACGCGAGATGCGCTTTTAGACCGTTCGGTGGTACAATCTGTGCCACGTGCAGAGAGTCTTTGTCTCAAAGGAACCATCATGAAAAAGAAACTATCGGTGTGGCAGGCAGCGTGTATCATCACAGGATATGGGGTAGGCAGCGGTATCATGACGCTTCCATATCTGGTCAATCGCGCAGGAATCCTCTGGAGTGCGCTGATTCTTCTGGCGGCTTTCCTTTTCAGCTACTGCATGCACATGATGCTTGCCGAGCTTGCCATTGGGAGCGGGCACGGCACCCAGGTGGTTGCGATGTTTAAAAAGTTCCTTTTTCGCGGCAAACACGGGAATATCTTCATCGTCATCCTGTTTATTTTGACCGCGCTCGTACTGATCACCAACCTGGCTGCCTACGTGGCAGGTGGCGCTGAGGTTTTAGAGGCTTTTGGGCTCCCTCCACTAGCGGCAAAACTCATCTTCTATGTGATGGCTGCGGTCGTCGTCTTCTTTGGGCTAAAGATTCTTGGAATCAGTGAGACCATCTCAGTAGCTATCATCATCGGCATCGTCGCCGTGCTTGCCGTTGCCTCGCTGTTCAACCTGAACAATCCGTTCGTCTTTTCCACCGGAACCCCAAGTGAGCTGCTTGCCTTCTTTGGTATGGCGATGTTCTCGTTTGTTGCGTTTTTCAGCGTACCGCAGGTGGTGGAAGGGCTTGAGGGCGATCCTGTCAAGGTGCGCAAAGCCGTGCTTGCAGGACTTGGGCTCAATTTCCTCTTTATTGTTGTCATCATCGTGTGCGCCCTGGCCTCCTCTGCCCGCATCACCGAACTTGCCATGATAGGTTGGTCGGAGGGCATCGGGCTGTGGGCGCAGATCTTCGGCTCCGCCTTCATCATCCTTGCGATGCTCACCACCTATTGGTCAGTCTCGCTGGCGCTTGCAGACATCATCAAGGAGCAGCTGAAATGGCACAAGAACATCTGCTGGGTGATCGCGACCGTGCCATCGTTGCTTCTGGTGCTTTTCAACCTCGGGAGCTTCCTTGAGATCATGCGGGTAGCTGGTGGGCTCATCGCCATCCTCATCGCATTTTTGGTGGTGCCAGCCTATCATCGATGCCGCAAGGAGAACGGCAAGCTGCTTTTGCCCAATGCATTGGCGAGTTTGCCGATGCAGATAGCCGTGCTTGTCGCCTTTCTGCTTATGGCGGTAGGCAGCGCAGTCAGCATCTGAGCATCCAGGATTCTGGGAGGTAAGCGTGAAAACCCTGTACACCAACGCCATCTTCCATACGATGGAAGACCCGCACGATATCCATCACTCGATGACTGTTGAAGATGGCCTCATCACAGCCTTTGACGAGGAGAGCGATACGCGTTGCCGCACCATAGACCTCAACGGCGTGCATGTCTACCCGGCGATGATCGACGCACACCTGCATATGATGTCAGCCATCGCGCTGTCAAGCCTTGGGGTGCCGCTTTGCCGTTTTGAGAATAACGGTGTTGAGCCCCACGACCTAAACGGCATCGGGGAGATGATCCGTGCCCATGCGGCAAACCAGAAGCCTGGTTCGCTGATGGTCTTTAATACCTACATCTCTTCTGCTATTAACGAGCGGCGTCTGCCAACGCGCCATGAGCTTGATGAATGGACGAATGGCGCACGCGTGTGGGTCCTCAACATCGACGGTCATTCAAGCTCGGCATCAACCGCCTTGCTTACCGCGCTCGGTCTTGCGGAGGTCGCCCCTGACGGCATTTTCTCCGGATCGGCACATGATGCAAACATGGGTACGATCTCTGACTATCTCGCCTCATCCATCACGCCAAAGAACCTTGCCAGCGGCGTCGCTGATTTCTGCAATGAATGCGCCTCGTTCGGCATCGGGACCGTCTGCGCCATGGAGGGCACTGACGACAGCACTAATGACAGCCTCACTGGGCTTATCGCATTTCTCGCCCAAGGTTTTCCCTTGGACGTCCGCCTGTTCCCCCAGTATATGGACGAAGCCAAGCTCAAGCGAGTCCTGCCGCGGATGGCTGAGAAACGTGTCGGTGGCTGCATGAAGTGGGAGCTTGACGGTTCGATCGGCTCGCGTACCGCTGCGTTTGCACGTCCCTACAAGGATGGGAGCCAGACCCCGCTGTACTTCGAGCACGATGTGATTGCCAAGACGGTTGAGGGTTTTGCCCAAAGGGGCTTCTTCATCTCCGTGCATGCGATTGGCGAGCTGGCAATCGACCAGATCGTCGGTATTCTCGAGGGTGTTGCCGGCAGGCATCGCATCGACCATTGCGAGTTCCCCTCGCCGGATATCCTGTCTCGAATCTACGAGCTCAAGCCCTTTGTGACCGTCCAGCCGGGTTACTCCTGGATCGACAAACGCTACATGCATGGGTATGAGCGCTTCCTCGATGACGCCATGCTCATGCAGCAGGTCCCGCTCAAGGATTTTGCCGCCAACGACGTGCCTCTCTGTGGCTCAAGTGACGCACCTGTGCAGTCGGTGGATCCGTATCTGCAAATGCGCGGTATGCGGGAGTTTTATGTGGAAGATCAATCGCTTTCTGCCTTCGAGGCGCTCAAGTCCTATACCGTCAATGGCGGCTTGATGCTTGGTGAGAACAAGGGGCTGTTGCGCCAAGGGTACGAGGCGAGCTTCTTTACCACCACAAGCGACCTGCTTGCGATTGAGCCAAGTGGGTTGGAGAATGTGCGCGCTACGTCTTTGTATCTGAAGGGCAAACGCCATAAGCCCTTGTCCCGTGGTTTGTGGACCCTTATCCGAGTTGCACTCTCGCCCTCCCGCATCCTCAAACCAAAACTGCTCTAGAGTGGGCATGCATATTTGTGGTTCCAGTGGCTGTTGTGACGTGTCGCTTGATTTTCCTGTGTAAGACGCACAGAGCAGTAGTACCAGATTTGTGTGGAGTACCACAAAGGCAGGAAGCTAGGGTCAGTAGAAAGTCTCATGTGCAAGCTTTTCCAGCCATATCTCCTTGAGCAGCTTGAGATCAT
>WQXX01000051.1 GCA_009781535.1 Coriobacteriia bacterium
GACTCGGTTTTGGTAGAGACTGCCAACCAGATAAATGCACAATGCCCGATGACCATTGATTCAGATACACGCCTGGACAATACATCTGCACTCCCCGGAAAGGTATTCCAATACAATTACACATTGGTCAATTATTCAAAAAGCAAGATGACCGATAGCGAGGTCAAGGAAATCCAAAGAATAATCCAGGATGAGTTGAGGCCGTTTATTCTCAATGGTATCAAGAGCTCCAGCGAGATGAAGGCACTGAAGGATTATGGAGTAACGTTCAAATATGTGTATAAGACCAGTGATGGGTTTGAACTGTCAGTCCTGACAATAAAGCCGTCGGAGTACAAGTAGTTTTTCTACAAGAATTCTGCGTACACGAGATAATCCTATTCCAAGTTTTGCCAATTCGATTACAATATGCAGTTGTGTCGGGTTTTATGCATTTTTGAGGAACTGCTTTCCTGCAATCCTGAAAAATGTACTGGCCTGCGCACATGCTTGCAGACTCTGAGAAATCAGGAGATTCGTATGCCACTAGCTACTATTGTCCTCCTTGTCGTCGGCGCTGTTCTAGTTGTTCTCATTGCCATCATGATCGTAAACACGATACGGCAAAAACCCACTCCACTCACAAAGCCACTACCGCCTTCCCAGGCAAAGCCGGAAGAAGGCGCGGTGGAGCGTTTCCAGGAGATGTTGCGTCTGGCAACAATCTGGGGCGCTGAGCTGCCAGATCCGGATCACAGCGCCTTTGACGAGTTCATCCCTATGCTGCGAAGGCTGTACCCGCGTGTCTTTGAGCAGCTCGAGCTCACAACTTTTGACACCTATGGCATCATGCTTCGATGGAAAGGCTTGGATTCTGATGCGCAGCCGGTCATCCTCATGGCGCATCAAGACGTTGTAGCAGTCAATCCGGATGAATGGACGCACCCGCCCTTTGCTGCTGAGATTGCCGATGGACGCATCTGGGCTCGTGGCACGGCGGATACCAAGTGCATACTTGCCGCTCTGTTCGAGGCGGTCGAGAAATTGCTTGCCGAGGGTTATACGCCGCCGCGCGACGTCTACCTCTGCTCCTCGAATTGTGAGGAGGACATGGGGGAGACTGCCCCGCACATGGTGGACTACTTCAGGGAGCGCGAGATCACTCCGCTGCTTGTTTTGGACGAGGGCGGCGCCATCATCGACAACGCACCGCTCGGCGTTCGCAAGCCCTTTGCGGTCATCGGTGTCGCAGAAAAGGGCATTTGCGCGGCCTTACTCACCGTGGATTCTGCGGGAGGTCATGCTGCCACGCCTTCGCTTAACGATGCAACAAGCAAGCTGGTTCTCGGTCTTAACAACATGCTCACAAACCCGCCCAAAGCCCAGCTTCCAGCTCCGATCAAAGCTATGCTCGACGAGCTCACTGCGTACGCAGGCATTGGCTTGCGCCTTGTGTTTGGGAACTTCTGGCTGTTCAAGCCGCTTATCCTCAAGGTCATGAAAGGCGGCTCCGAAACTGCCGCCATGGTGCGCAGCACCTATGCGCTTACCGAGCTAAAGGGCAGCAAGGCTATCAACGTCATCCCCAAACAGGCAACTGCCGGCGTCAATATCAGGATCGACCCGTCGGAATCGGTTGAAAAGGTCTTGGCGCGGCTTAAGTCGTATTTCAATGACGAGGCACAGACGGAGGTCGTGCATGCAACCGAGCCTTCGCCCATCTCGCCTTTTGACGACGACGTCTACGACTACCTGCGTCGGGTCATACACTGCGTGTATCCGGAGGTTGGCATCGCGCCCTACATACAAAGCAGCGCAAGCGATGCGCGGCACTTCGCGCTCATTTGTGAGCACACCTATCGCTTTGCGGGATTTTTGTTCAAAGCAGATCAGCGCTCAGCCATCCACGCAAAGGACGAGACCCTCGATGTAGAGTCCTACTTGCGTGGTCTCGGTTTTTATTACGAGTTCATCCGCAATCTCAAGCATTTGGATGGGTTTGGAAAAGAGGATGCATTGGTTGTATAACCAGCGGGGGAGTTGGAGTAAGAACCTGCAGAAGGACTTGCAGAAAAGTATAACCACAAACGACGCGTAAAAACAAGGAGAGGATCATCATGAAAGCAAGTACAGAAAAGCGGAAAGGGTTCTTTTACGGCTGGTGGATCGTTGCAGGCGCCTTCCTAATCATGGCGACCTGTTACACCATTTTCGTCAACTGCATCCCGTTGTTCCAGAAGTGGATCGTCGAAGACCTCAGCATCACGATGGCGCAGTTTAATACCGGCGTCTCGCTGTGTACCGTCGTGGCGATCTTTGCCTCGCTTGCGTTTGGCGCGCTGATTGACAAAGTCAGTTCAAAACTGCTGGGCAGTTTTACGGTCATCATCACTGCCATCGTGCTTTTGCTCTTCTCCTTTACCACGAAGTTGTGGGGGTTTTATGTGCTTTGCATCGTTGCCGGTATGATCGTTGTGGCTGGCACCCGCCTGCTTGTCTCGGTGCTCACAACCAATTGGTTTACCGAACGCAGGGGCCTGGCGGTCTCAATAGCGCTTGCGGGCTCGGGCTTTGGCGGCGTCATTCTGTCTCCCGTTACCACAAAGATTATTGTTGCGTACGATTGGCGTGTCGCATTTTTGGTGTTGGCAGTCATCGCACTTGTAGCATCGTTGCCGATTGTGATTTTCTCCTTCCGTAACCGTCCGAGCGACAAGGGATTGCTACCCTACGGTTTAAATCCTCAGGAGCAGGCGCGAAAGTTGGCCAAGGCGGCAAAGCCGAACGCCAAGATCAAGAAGATCATCGACTTCCCGGTCACGGTTTCTATCGGCTTGAAGGTTCTAATCAAGAACCCGGGGTTCTGGTTATTGATTGTCGGATTTGTTGCCATGGGCATCGTCAACGGAGCAATTATCACCAACTCGATTACGAACATGACTTCGGTCGTGTTGGACGATACCGAGATCGTGCTTGGTGGGCATTCGTCAGAGTGGGCGGGTAACGTCTGGGCGGTTTATCTGGGCGTGGTTATCGTCGCCAAGATCTTCCTCGGATTCATCTACGATCAGTGGGGCTTGAAGGTCGGCACCATCGTGGGCACGGCGACCTGCATCGTTGCAAGCATTGCACTGTGCTTCCCAGCGACCTTCTGGGGTCCAATTCTGGCAGCCGTGGCTTTCGGCTTTGGCACCTGCATGGGAACCGTCTCGCCACCGGTTATGGTTGCAAAAGAGTATGGCAAGAAGGATCTTGGTATGGTTGTGGGTATTGTCACTGCCTTTGAGCTCTTTGGGGCAGCGATTGGAGCGGTTGTCTCAGGCGTGCTGTTTGATAACTTCTTTTCCTTCACACCAGCCTGGATCATGACCTTCGTCGCCTCGATTGTCATGGGCATCACGCTGATGATCTCGATTCCTGCAGCGCGCAAACTCGCTCAGCGTCGTCGTGAGCAGGGAGCACCGGAACTTGACGAGGAAGGTTTTGAGATCGTGCCTGCAGAAGGCTGATCTGACGAGGAAGGTTTTGAGATCGTGCCTGCAGAAGGCTGAGTTGACGAGGGAATCTCTGAGATTATCTCTGCGAAGGCTGATCGTTGTGAGAATCTCTGAGATTATCCCTGCGAAGGCTGATTGTTGTGAGAATCTAAACGAGAGATAACGAAAAGCCCGGGCGGCGCATCTGCGCCGCCCGGGCAGTTTCCATCACTTTGATACTCCTAAAATGCCAGTCTGGCTATAAAGAACCGCGAAGCGGTAGGAGCATGTCAGCTGATGTTATCCCCACAGGAAATATCAGTAGCATTAGTATCTCGAAACGCAATATCTCAATACGGTCTTTAATCTGTCGCGTTCTGTTTTACGCGGGTCTGAAAGATAAATCTCTCGATGATTGTCCGTGCGCCGAATAAGACCGTTGTCTTTTGCGAATCTACGCATCATCTCGAAACTCTGCGGTTCGCTATCATAGCTACCAACATGCATCATCTGGACAGACAGACCATCCTCGATTTCACAGAAACACGCTTCCGGCAAAAGAATATGCGGTTTTTTCTCCTTGATAATTCCAAGCGCTTTTTCTGCAACCTCTGCATTCACAAAATCCGGCTGTCGTATCATTATTGTGTAGCTGAATAATCCCTTGTCCAAAACATCAACGTTCTCCCAGATACCTTCAAGCGGATAAACCGTGTATTCATAATAGCCGTCTGGAGTAAATCCCGATTTAGGCATCATACGCACAGCATAGGCAAGGGAGTACAATACACCTGTTCTTTCAGCGAAGTCCTCACCGTTCGGATCACCCTTGCCATCGATCGCAAAGAACTTCTGCTTTGGAACGGTAACTATCGTTGGTGCATCTTTGGGTAGATACAAATCCTTTTCGCTCTTTTTCCATTCGTATTTCATTCTCGTTTCCTCCGTTTATGGTTAAGACCTACATCGCCGATGAACACGATAATCGCAATATCGAGCATTTTACTTCAAGATTATTCCTCAACAAAGTATGACGCAAGCACAGAAAAGCATGCGGATTTACCCAGCGATTCAACCACCAAACACGCAAGGAATAACGGCAGAATAGCGGGGGTGCATGTTGAGTGAACGTAGGTAATGGGCATCGACAATACTTGAATAGCAATAAATGAAGGACTTCCTTACAATCGTTGTTGCCTATACATTTAGTATAAAGGAAGCTGGTATGAAGACTAGCGCAATGTCGCACAAAAGGGATGTCTCAAACCAGCTCGCCGAGTTCTGGCTGCCTCGTCTGATCGCATGCGAGGATCTTTTCACCCACCTGGAATACGTCGATACATCGATCAAGAAGCTTCGCTGCGAGGCGCATAAGTGTGAGCTTTAGGCATTCGATGCGTAACTTGCCAAAGACGTACCCAAAGAGTGGGTCTTCAGACGTAATACCGACAGCGCACCATCATTACCTTGGTCGGCGAGATCACCTATCTACGTCGCATATACAAAGGGCCCTGCGGCATCTGCCATGCATTGTTAGACGAGGTCTTGGGGATTCGTACCAGATGCAAGCTTGCGCCGGATGCTTTCTTGATAGTTTTTGATTTGCATTCCTAATAAATCTTCATTATTCGGTCTTCGGTAGGGTATGTGAGCGTTCTGTTCTGGGTTGATTGACATAAATGAGGGACTTTTTGCCGCAAAAGCACGCAAAAGGACGATTCGCTCTACTGAGGCAAATGATCACATACCCCCTTAGCTCCGTTCTTTAGTAGCACGCGAAGAATTATATTCTGAAACCACTGGTAGACAGCTTGTTTGAAGAATATATGAAAAGGATTCCGAGGCTCCCCCAAAGAACCTGTGGCATGTCTATTCAGGAATCGTCCTTTTGCGTGCTTTTGCGGCAAAAAGTCCCTCATTTATGTCAATCCATCTGTCGCATAGGCTGGTCTATCTTATACGAAGCTTTTACTATCAAAACGCTTACAAATAAATAGCTATCTTTGGTACTATATACTCTGTAAGACTGGTGAGTAGCTCGACATCCAAAGGAGATACTATGTCCCTCATCCCCATGAAATGCATCGGTTGCGGCGCTGCCTTAGAAGTCGACGAAAGCCAGACCAAGGCAGATTGCCCGTATTGTCGTATGCCTTTCATCATCAGTAAGCCTGAGCCTCAAAAGACAATCCAGGCAATTGTCAACAGTTCACAGGACTTTGAGATAATCGCCGGTGTTCTTATTAGATACAAGGGTGCAGCCATAGATGTTGTTATACCTGACGGGGTGGTCGAGATAGCAAGCGGGGCGTTTGCTGAGATGAAAACGATAACCTCGATAATGATTCCTGATAGTGTAAAAAGAATCGGAAACAAGAACACGTTTACCACTTATGGTGCGTTTTCATATTGTACAGACTTGCGGAAAATCAACATTCCAGATTCTGCTGTGTTTGTAGGACGCAGTATTCCTTTTTATCGGTGTGATAGCCTTCGGGAGATAGAAATCTCAATCGACAAGCTGCTGTCGCTCAGCAAGAAAGAATTATTCTTCCTTTATGTCGATTCGAGACAAGGCGGTCCTTATTCTGAGGTCTTATTGCAACGGATTAAGCAGGAATGTGGAAACAGAGGCATATGCTGGAGTTGCAGAAAGCCACTCGTTCTTACCGACAAAGGCGAATGCAGTTCATGTTGGGCTAAAGGTCATCTGCCAGCTAGCGATCCAAAGGATTACGGAATCAGCAATCTTCAGGATTTTGAGATTAACGATCTGAAGAACTTTGCGATAAAGAACCTACAGAACTATGCGATCAGTAGTCCACAGGACTTCGAGATAGTTGCCGGGGTGCTGAAAAAGTACAAAGGTACCGCAAGAGACGTTGTCATACCTGATGGAGTAGTGGAGATTGCAAACGGAGCGTTTAACGACATGCCTTTTTATAACATCAATTAAGCTTCCTGATGGAGTAAAAAGGATTGGGAAAAAACGTTCAGGGCTTGGCGAGCTAGGCGCGTTCTCATTTTGTGCGGGTTTGCAGAGAATCAACATTCCAGATTCTGTTGAACTGATTGGAAACAACCTCCACTTCTTCAAGTGCAATAATCTCAGCGAAGTTGACATCTCAACCGAGAAGCTATTGTCGCTTACCTTCAATGAACTCCATTATGTCTTTCAGGTATTCGAAAAACATAACGCTCCATATGCAGCTATCCTATTGCAGCGTATCAAACAGGAATGCAAGAGCAGAGGTATATGCTGGAGTTGCAGAAAACCGCTTGTTCTTACAAAAAATGGCGCGTGCACTGCATGTCGGACAAAAGGTCATCTGTGATTCCAGTTACGAAATCTTGGATTGAGTTGCTCTTTTAGGACCAAAAGAACAGACAACCAGCCCGGGCGGCGCGAATGCGCCGCCCGGGCTGGTTGTCTCATTGTGTTTGTTCAACACTCAGGATTCGCTTTTTATTTATCCTGTATTCTCTGTACTGCCACACGATTAGAAGAGCAATAACAACGATACAAGCAAGGAACACATCAAAGCGAGTAAACGGGAAAAGCGACCGAAAGCTGTTGTAGGCAACAAGCATCGGCGCATCAGTCAAAACTAATACCCACTGGAAAACTACCACCGCCCTCGCAATCAGCGGTGCGATAGCAAGGGCATATCCAGACATAGCTAAAACTGGTTTCCAGTTCTTCGGGAATTTGTAGAATGACCACTTGAATTTATCCGGGCGTTTGTAATACAGCATTGAAAAGAACTCCTTGAAACCTTTGTACGGTAACAATGGAGACTTGTATCCAATAAACGCATAATAGGCAAATACTATCTGAAAGCTGATACCTATTACATTTGCAATAAATAACGCACCCCATCCAAATCCGAAATAGGCTACCAGAGGATTAGCTTCCATTGATAGATCAGGAGTTCCAATATATGTAAAAGCACCATCAGCTAATGCCA
>WQXX01000052.1 GCA_009781535.1 Coriobacteriia bacterium
ATTCCGAGAACCCAGATACAGACTGAATCTCGAAACCGAGATTACGCAGGTACGCACTTTGTTGTATCGGGTTGTCCTTGCGCCGCTATAAAATATTCAACCAATCACGGCGAGCATACAGGACACGTTCAATGTCCACCACTTTGTTTTCTTCGTCAATAGTAAAGAAGACGATATAGTTTTTAATAACCAGCTTGCGATATCCCATCACTGACAGTCGATCATCGGTGACAAGCGGACATCGCTGCGGCATGTCAGCAAGGGCATTGATACCTTTGTCGAAGTATTCCAACAAATTTAACGCAGCCATGGGCGCATACAGCTGTATAGATATATGGCGCACGATATCGCGCATATCGCGTTCGGCAATACTTGAGATATCTATTCTATATGCTGTCAAGGGAAAGCTCTGTTCGGATATCCTTCATTACGTCAACAAAAGGACGTTTTCTGCCTTCAAGGATTGCGCTTCTGCCTTCATCGAGCAATGCGTAAAGATCCAGCTTTCCACTGAGCATTTCATACATCTCCATGCTCATGATTGCTAAGTCGCCATGACCATTCTTTGTAATAAACACAGGTTCTCTGCTTTCTTTGCAAAAAGTAGATATTTCGTTGTATCTGTTCCGTAATTCCGTACTCGATTTGATCATTGGCATGTAGATTACCTCCTGTTCTATCTAAAGAAATTATACAAGAATTACTGTAGAAGCAGAGTCAGAAACTACAGATTCTTCCAGATTTTGCCATGGATATACTAAAAACAGCAATAATGCATGTAAAATGAAGGCAAAATGCATGTATACTAATAGAAGCACAAAGTAATTGAACAGGAGAAGGAGTCAATCTATGCCAGCTTTACAGGTGCGGGATTTTCCCGAGCAGCTTTATGAGGAGCTTCGTGTTTGTGCAAAACGCGAACATCGAAGCATCGCACAGCAGACAATAGTTGCTGTGCAGGACTATGTAAGGCAAGAAGACGAACGTCTCAGCAAAAAAATGAGGGAAGTTGAGTTGTTTGAGATGCAAAAGCGTCGACAAAAGATACTTGAAAAGCTTGACGCCTTGCCAACGTTCACGGTGCCTGAAGGCTTCCCTACTCCAGAAGAAATCGTACGTGAGATGAGGGATTCGCGATGATCGTGCTTGATTGCAGCGCGGCTGTCCATATAGCCCAAAGAACACTTGAAGGAAACGCCTTACGCTCTTTGATAGTAACAACCGACGTAATCATCAGCTCGGAATTGCTCTTTATCGAATCAGCAAGCACCTATGCCAAGTATGTCAGGTCAGGCGCCTTTGATGAAAACACGGCCCAGAAGTACCTGCAAGCCACTGTTTCTTTAGTAGAAAGATTCGTACCTATTCAAGAGAATTACCTCGAAGCCTTCCATGAGTCGCTTCGCCTGAATCATTCGGTATACGATATGCTCTATCTCACCTTGGCACGACGCAACGCTGCTACTCTGGCGACATTTGATGCAAAGCTCAGGGCACTTTGCGAACAACAGGGCGTCGATTGCATCCACCTCATTGATTATTCATAAGCCTATGAGAGATAGTGTCCATCAATACTCTCCTGAAAAAGAGCATGAAGATATCTCTTTCAGTTAAAAACTCAGGATGCCTAGATGTTTAAGCAGTATCTTCAAGCCTATCAGTATCAGGATGCAGCCGCCGATAATCTCGGCTTTTGATTTGAGTTTTGTACCGAACAAGCTGCCGATGCGCACTCCGATCGCAGAAAGGACAAACGTGGTTACTCCGATAAGCGCAACAGCAGGGACAATGGAGACCTGAAGGAAGGCAAACGAGACGCCTACGGCAAGCGCGTCAATGCTTGTAGCAAGAGCGAGAGGTAGCATGTGGGCAGGCTTTAATGCAGACGTCACCGCACGCGGACGCTTTCCTTTTGGACATGCTCTATCGGGGCACATCTCGGGCAGACATTCCCTGTCGGGGCAGCCTTCCTTCTTCAAGCCTCCGAATATCATCCGGCCTCCGAGGATACAAAGCAGCACAAATGCTATCCAGTGGTCAAAGGCAATGATCTGATCGGCGAACAACCTTGCGATTAAAAACCCGATAAGGGGCATAACAGCCTGAAAGACGCCAAAGTATAAGCCAACGATCAGCGGTTCTTTCAGCGCGGTCTTTTTTGTCGTCAGCCCGATACAGGCGGCAACAGCAAAGGCATCCAGCGATAACCCGACAGCAAGGATAAAAAGCTCAAGTAGATTCAAAGATATCCTCCATTAATCAGTGCCACTCTCGTGCAGGCTGTCCATGATGATCTGCACCAATCTGGCAGGGTCGGCTTTAACCATCAGCCGGACGTTGCCTCTTCCAGCGAGACTTTTGCCATCGCAATGTCCCTGCGCTACAAGGTTCTCGCCGTTGCATCCCGCTTCCACCACAAGGTTCTCGCTATTGCATCCCGCTTCCGCCACAAGGTTCTCGTCGTTGCATCCCGCTTCCGCCACAAGGTTCTCGTCGTTGCATCCCGCTTCCACCACAAGATTCTCGCCGTTGCATCCCGCTTCCACCACAAGGCTCATCCCATAACACTCGCCTTCGCAGACAACCTCAATCCCGCAGGTCTTAAACTCGAACAGCTCGGGATGCAGATACGCCAATACCGCAGCTGAGTCATGCATCGTCGCGCCCAGACCGCCATATGCTACGCATTGATGATAGCAAAAGGTGAGCATAGCCTCCAGGGCTTGGGCCACAGGCGTTCTTTTCGCGCCGATTTCGGCAATCTGCTCAAGGCTGAAGGCCACCTCAGTCGTAATATTGATGGGCGTCAGGATAAGGTTCTTTACGGTTGAAAGGACATGCGTCGCACTCTCTGCATCGCAGAAGAAGTTGAACTCAGCGAAGTCATTCACATTGCCCATGCCGACGCCGCCGCCCATTGTCACAACGAGACCAAGCCTCTCCACTACATCAGGGAAGCGTTTAATGAGCGCTGAGAGGTTGGTAAGCGGCCCGAGTGTGATGTAATCGACACTTCCGGCTTCAACTATCGAATCGTAGATGATCTGCAAAGCGTCGCCTTCCAAGGGCGTCTGCAGCGTTAGATTCTTGAACAGATCGCTGTCCTGCAATCCACCTACTCCATCGCTGCCATGAATGAAAGAAGCATCCATGTAGACGGCATTGCCCAATCCGGGTTTGTCCGCCCCGCATACCAAAGGGATATCCACACCCATCAACGCCACGAGGCACAAGGCGTTTCGCGTGGATTTTTCAAGAGGGACATTGCCATAGGTGGTTACGAGTAGCCGTACCTGCTCCTTGTGGGCATTGAGCAACACGGCGATAGCGACGGCGTCGTCAATGCCGGGGTCGGTGTCCAGAATGATAAAGCGTTCAGTCATGAGGTGTCCAGAATGATAAAGCGTTCAGTCATGAGGGTTCCCGGTTGCTGTTGTGGTGTTTTTCAATGAAGTCAAGGACTTCCTCAAGCGTTGGCAGCGATTCCTGCGCGCCTTTGCGTGTTACCGTCAAGGCCGATACAGCCACAGCGAAGTCGACCGCGTCTTCGAATGTCGCACCGTTTGCCAAATAGACCGCTAGCGCGCCTGTAAACGAATCACCAGCCGCGGTCGTATCCACCACCGGAACCTGCCACGCCGATTTATGAATTACGACAGCGCCGTCGTTGTACATCAAGCCATCGCCGCCCAGAGTGACCACGACCTTGTGTGACGAAACCCTCGGCATGCCATCCTCACTCGCCATCTGCACTAGCGCCCGCATCGCCTCCTCCACCCTTTCCAGACCATCTGCCGGGTCAGCTGACAGACCGGCGAGAATCAGACATTCGCTTTCATTCGGAACAAGAATATCCGCAAGGGCGAGGAAATCCTCAGAAAGCACAACCGCCGGAGCTGGGTTGAGCAGTACCTGTATGCCATGCGCTCGAGCCAACTCCATGGCACGTCGGACGGTCTCAAGTGGGGTTTCAAGCTGTACAACAAGCATGTCGCTGGCGGCGATGACGGATTCCAGATCGGAAATATCCTGTAGCGTGAGCAGGGCGTTTGCGCCAGGGCTGACAATGATGCAGTTGTCGTGCTCGGATAACATGACCAGGGCTATGCCGGTCGCCGCACATGGAGTAACGCGAAGGTGGCTTGTATCCACACCGGCACGCGCAAGGCCTTCGGTCAGCTGTGCGCCATATTCGTCATCACCCACGCAGCCGATCATGACAACCTCAGCACCCAATTTTGCAGCAGCAACGGCCTGGTTTGCGCCCTTACCGCCAGGCGTGGTATAAAACCCGTCGCCAATGACCGTCTCTCCAAGCGAGGGCACCCGGGGCGTTTCGACATTCAGATCCATATTCAGGCTGCCAACCACACAGATTCTTGCCATTCAGGCGCCTTTCTGATTACACCGAGACCCATCGCAGCACTTGGAGCTGTGATACACTAATAATACGGTAGTTTGTGGCAAGACAAAACACAGGCTTGCCTCATTGGTGGTATCAGCGCAAAGTAGAGCGATTAAGAAGTGGGCAAGTCTGTCGGTATCAATTGCACGTCAAGATACGATTTACCTATGAACAAAAAAAGATGAGAACAGGATATTCGTCGAACAGGAGGGTTTTGCAATGGCACTTTTTGAGAAGAAAAACTGCGACATCTGCGGTGGGCAGATCGGGCTACTGGGCAATCGCAAACTTGAGGACGGAAACCTCTGCAAGGATTGCGCCGGAAAGCTTTCCCGTTGGATGACCGACCGCCGTCGTACAACCGTGGATGATATCCGTAAACACCTGGCATATCGTCAGGATAATGAGCGCAAGCTGTCTTCATTTAATCCAACGACTATCCTTGGAGATGACTGGAAGCTGTATGTGGATCAAGTCGCAGGGACTTTCATCGTAAGCAGGGCGAAGAACTGGCGCACCGATAACCCTGACATCATCCAGCTCTCGCAGGTGCTCTCATGCGACATCGACCGTAAAGAGTCCCGCGAAGAATTGTTCCAGCAGATGCCTGACGGAACCAAGAAAAGCTACATTCCGCCATCTTTTAAATACTCCTATGACTTTGAGGTGCAGATACAGGTCAACTCGCCGTGGTTCAGTGAGATCAAATTCCCGCTCAATTCGTCTAGCTTTAACAATATCTATGCTCCTGAGTATCAGCAGTGTGAGGCAACGGGTGCAAGAATCCGCACCACGCTTATCCCCGGTCTCATGACGCCGATGGCGGGGGCTTATGGGCAGCCTGGATACGTCCAACAGCCGATGCAACAGCCGTATCAACAACCGTATCAGCAGCCGATGCAACCAGCCCAGCCCTATCAGCAACCGTACCAGCAGCCCTATCAGCAGCCGATGCAGCCGGGGCAGCCCTACCAGCAGCCGTATCAGCAACCGATGCAGCCGGCTCAGCCCTACCAGCAGCCGTATCAGCAACCGATGCAGCCGGCTCAGCCCTATCAGCAACCGTACCAGCAGCCCTACCAACAGGGCGGCGTACCGTTTTCCAATGACTGGTGGTGTGGCGCCTGCGGTACGATGAACCAGGGCGTGCCTTTCTGCCAGAGATGCGGCAGCGCAAGGGTATAACGGTCGGCAAGCAGCACGCCGTCTTGTTTTCAGCAGCGTAAACAGGAAACACAAGGCGTAAACAGGGAATAAGCAGCGTAGACAGGGATAAGAGGCGCCCGCGTGGATTCCCACGCGGGCGCCTTGCAAAACGCAAGCTGGGCGGTGCTGGATGAAGTACTCAGCGCGTGGATTCCCACGCGGGCGCCTTGCAAAACGTAAGCGGGGCGCTGCTGGATGAAGTACTCAGCGCGTGGATTCCCACGCGGGCGCCTTGCAGCAGACCTGAGCACACAAAGGCAGTTGTTAAAGGAAATACTTCAAATAAACCCGATACTGCTCTTCCATAACCTGTCGAAGATACTCCGACTCGCTGATTTGTTTTGGTAGGTCGTCCTTGCCATAGAGCAACAGAATCCTGAGCTGATGAGTAGAGCTGTCCAAGAATACCAGACAACGGTTGCCAGAAGCCTTTGGTGATTTTTTGGATAGAGCCACAGAGAAATCATATTTGAACAACCAGAAACCGTTCGCATACCGCAGTTCATCAACCTGACTGGTACGTGCCAGCGCTCGAACACGCTTTAAATCCTCTCGGATGGAATCCAGAGTTACCATCCAGCGCTTGCCCGGATAGTCCTTCTCGAAGCGCTTGATGAAGTGCCTTTGGGCATAGGGCTCGATGTATACAAGATAGGGCTCATCATCAGGTAAAAGGTTGGTAAACATGATCAGGGTCTTCTTGGATAATCAACTCGTAAGGAATATATTCACCATTGCGACTTGCGCGCCATGGTTTCTGCTCATGAGTGAAGTTGACGATCTCCTGCGTGCGCTTGTTGCGCCACAGATCGACAATCTCGTCAATAAAATCTAATTCTTCAGCGCTCAGTGCGTCTGTTGAGAACTCACTGCTTGTTGCACGGATAATCAAGGCATCTTCTTGCGGTGTAATACTGATTCTTCCCATATCGAACAGCTCATCGGTCAACTCAAAAAAGACATCAGGGACTGGACCGTACGTACGACAGACATAACGGACTCCGCTGATGGGCTCGAGTGTCTCATAAAAATTCCCAAAGTCTGCCAGATAGAGCAGTTTTGCCAGCTTGGTCTTGGTTACTGATCCCAGTTTCTTGAGAATATACAGATACATCTGCTCGAATTTCTGCATGTCAATTGGCTGGGTGAAAAAATCAGCAATAGGGATTCCAAAGACACCCGCCAGAATCTCCAGTTCCTGCAGGTTGAGAGAGCGCCGCCCCTGCTCCACCTGTAGATAGGTCTGACGGTTGATGTTCAAGGCTGCTGCTATTGCCTCTTGTGTCATGCCGCTGCGTTTGCGCAGCTCGATGACCTGCTTGATAATGTCATCTGCTATCCTCATAATCTACCTCCTGAGAATAGTATACCACACAGAAGTATGGAAAAACATATACACAATATCGAAAATATCATACATAAGCAGGCAGTAGCAGCGGCAGGCAGCAGCGATAGCTGGCAGCGGCAGGCAGCAGGAGGCAGTAGCAGCAGCTGGCAGTAGTAGCAGGTAGCAGCGGTAGCTGGCAGCGGCAAGCAGCGGCAGGCAGCAGCAGGTAGTAGCAGGCAGCAGCAGCAGCTGGCAGCGGCAGGCAGCAGCGGTAGCTGGCAGCGGCAGGCAGCAGGAGGAAGTAGCAGTAGCAGCGCTAACAGTATCACCAATGGCATTTCCACCACAACCAGCAGTGGTAGCGATTGCTGGGTATAATGGGA
>WQXX01000053.1 GCA_009781535.1 Coriobacteriia bacterium
CTAGGGCGTTCCGCTACCGCCGCCTGCCGCAGCTTCCTCTTCCTTCTTCTTCTCTTCTTCCTTCTTCTTCTCTTCCTCTTCCTTCTTCTTCTGTTCTTCTTCTTCCTTTTTCTTCTTCTCTTCCTCTTCCTTCAGTTTTTTCTCTTCCTCTTCCTTTTGTTCCTCCTCGGAGAGTAAGGTCAACTTCGGGTTATAAACAGGATTCGGTGCAGTCTGAAAGGTGGCCCATGGATACTTCTGGAGTGCGTATGTCATGAACTCCCTCCATATCGGACAGCAGTTCGCACTACCTACATTATCTGGTAAATAACGAGGTATTTTTGCACCGATCCAGATGGCAGTCGAGAGCTGCGGGGTAAAACCCACAAACCATGAGTCCTTCCAATCCTCAGAGGTTCCCGTCTTGCCGGCACAAGGCTGGCCGCCAGGCAGGCGCGCCAGGGTGGCAGTGCCACTGGAAATTACCCCTTGCAAAACTCTCGTCGTTGCGTAGGCGACCTGCGGAGTGATTGCCTGGCGGCCAGAGGGTTGCGCCTCAAAGATGAGGTTGCCGTCGTTATCGAGTATCTTGGTGATAGCGATAGGCTCGTTGTAGATACCACCGGTTGCAATGGTCCCATAAGCAGAAGCCATCTCAAGCGTATTGACGCCTGAGACGCCAAGGACAAGGGCGTACACATCGTCTAATTCGCTTTTTACGCCCAGACGATACGCCACTTCGCTGATTGCTCCCAAGCCCAGTATCAAAGAAATGCGGGCATAGGCAGTATTCGACGACTCCCATGTTGCCGTAGTAACTGTCAACAGTTCATCATAACTGTGACCACCATAATTCGCAGGCTTCCAACCACTCGGTAAGCCAGGCATGGGAGGAACAATGAAGGGGGATTTGCCTGAGACCTTTGAATCAGGGGAATAACCTCGTTCGATGAGGGCTATGAGTGCAAAGACTTTAAAGGTCGATCCAGCAGGGCGATGCATGTCGGTAGCCGTCGAGAACTGTTCGGTGGCAAAGTCCTTGCCACCCCGTAGCGCCAGGATATAACCGGTGTTTGGATCGATGCAGGTCAAGCTGACTCCGACGTCCGGATCAGATCTTGATTCTTTATCGGCGCAGAGTTCTTCCGCCTTACGCTGTAAATCTAAATCGATGGTGGTATAGACCTGCAAGCCACCGTTAAAAACCGCCGTAGAGCCAAACTGCTGCTGAAGCAGCGTGCGGACATAGGCGGTAAAATAATGCGCCTCATAGATGCCATTGATGCCTCTTGACTGTATGTTAAGCTCGATATCAGTGGCTTTGGCAGTTTCGTATTCATCCAGAGTGATATACCCGTTCTCAAACATGCGGCCCAGTACGATATTTCGCCGTAGCAACGCATTGTTAGGATAGTTGACCGGATTGTTGTAGGTCGGATTCTGGGGAATACCTGCGAGCAGAGCTGCCTCCACCAGTTCCAGCTGACTGGCGTCTTTCGAGAAATAATGCTGGGCAGCTGATTGGATGCCATAGGCGCCATCACCGTAGTTGATGGTGTTAAGGTACATCATCAGCACCTCAGCCTTGCCATAGGTTTTTTCCATTTCTATTGCAAGAGCCGCCTCGCGTATTTTACGTTCCAGGGTGCGTTCGTTTGCCACGTCAGCAAGCAGGGTCTGGCGCACAAGCTGCTGGGTGATGGTGGAAGCGCCCTGAGACCCCATACCCAGAAGATCTACCACCAAAGCACGGGCGATACCATAAGGGTCTACTCCATTATGCTGCCAGTATCGCTGGTCTTCTACGGCGATCGTCGCCGCAAAGAGCAGGGGGGATACCTGCCACGCTTCTACCGACTCACGATCCTCAGCATAAAACTCCCCCAGGATAGTGACACAGTCGTTCGCATAGACGTGGGTCTTTTGAGGAGTATTGAATACCTCAGCATTCCCGCAGTCCGGCAAGTCCTCTAACCACGAGTTGACCATGGCAAAAGCGCCAGAAACCCCCAAGCTGCACATCGCGACAAACGCGACGAGAAAAGCGAAGAGGGCAAATGGTAAGATATGTTTTTTAGGCGCCGCGGTTGCGCGTTTTGTGCGTGAAGCCATGGCTGAACCTCCGTATCATGGTACATTAGTGCCTAAAACTATACCACGAACACGTAAGAGAAGCAGATACCGTATGAAAACCGAAAGAAATCCGACATCTTTAAGACCATTACCAGAGTCGCTTGCGCCGACGGGCAACTCAAAGCTGATACCTGAGCTGCTTGCTCCTGCAGGCAGCCGTGAGGCATTCTTCGCTGCGCTTGCTACAGGAGCTGACGCAATCTATCTCGGCACAAACGTTTTCAACGCCCGCCGTAATGCAGAGAACTTTACACTTGCGGACCTGAAGGCTTTATGCGATATAGCGCATCTGGCAGGCCGTCGCCTTTATCTGACCCTCAATATTGCTATTCTAAATAGCGAATTTAAGGAAGCGCTCGAGCTTGCTCGCCAAGCGTGGGCAGCAGGTATTGATGCAGCCATTGTGCACGACCTCGGGCTGATGCGTGCGATTGCCCGAGCGATTCCGGGTTTAAGGATACATGCATCGACCCAACTCAATGCCCATAGCGCTGCCGATCTCACTGCCTTGGCTTCGCTCGGCGTCAGCCGGGTGACCCTTGCCCGAGAGTTGAGCCTGGCTGAGGTTACCGAACTTACTGCACATGCCTCTACCATAGGTATAGAAACCGAGGTATTCGCCCACGGGGCTTTGTGTTTTTGCTACTCAGGCCAATGCCTCATGTCATCTCTGATCGGACGGCGCTCGGCTAACCGTGGTTTGTGCGCCCAGCCGTGCCGCTTGCCTTGGAAGCTCATCGACACCTCGACAGGACGTGCTGTAAACACCCCGGGCGAGCACCTGCTCTCGACAGGAGACCTGTGCAGCCTCCCGCTTTTGGATGGATTGGCGGCAAGCGGCACGGCGTCGTTAAAGATCGAAGGACGCATGAAGTCCGCTTCCTATGTTGCAACGGTTGTCAAGGCATATCGTGCGGCTCTGGATCAACTTGCCGCAAAGGGCGCTACCTTGGGAGCCGTGGGTGATGATGCCAAAGCTGTGGATGATGACGCTACCAAAGCCGCGGCTGCTGATGACGCTACCAAAGCCGCGACTGAACTGGACAAGACAGATGCACAAAGCCAGAACGGCGCCCAGGAAGTCGTTCCGCCCGAACTCGATGAGGTATTCTCGCGGACGCTTACCACTGCCTATCTCGGCAAGGACCGCTCGAATACCATGATGAGCTTCCAGCGACCGAATAACCGAGGCGCGTTGGTGGGACGGATTGCAACGTCATCAGGTGGTTTTACGGGAATCGAGTTGAGCCGTGCGGTCGAGCAAGGCGACATACTTGAGGTTTGGACGAGTAAAGGCAACAAAGCCCTTCCTCTTGAACGCTTTTTTGGAAGCATAGGCACAAGCGCCGGAAAACCTCCCAAGCCTCTTTCTTCAGCTACGGCAGGCAGCACCATCTATCTTGAGATCGAAGGAGGCGCCGGCAAGGGCGATCGCGTATTCCGCATACGCAACAATGCGCTTGAAGAGGAGGCGCAAGCTTATCTGGAAAGCTCCTTATTCGCTGGCAACAACGGTCTGGTTCCTGTTACCTTTGATGTTGAGATACGCCTGGGTCAGCCTTTGCGAATAAGCGCCACAGCTGGTGGTGTTGGCGAAAGCGGCTGCGGTAGAACCATTAACGACAGCATCACAGCCACCGCCTTTGGCCCGATCGTCGAAGTGGCCCGCACCAAGGCGCTTACCATTGCTGACGTCACCGAGCATGTAAGCCGCGTAGGCACAACACCCTTTACCGTGTCTGAATGTACGGTTTCCCTCGACGAAGGAGCTGGAGCAGGCTTTTCTGTTTTGCACGCTACGCGCGCTGCTGCACTCGAAAAGCTGAGTGAGATGCTTCTTGCCCCTTGGCATCAGCGCCGCCTTGCGGCGACGCCCGCGCGCATCATACCTGCACCAGCCCGACGCGGCATCGCCCAACTCGCCGTCCTTGTACGCGACTCCAACGGCGCGCGAGCGGCACGCAAGGCGGGCGCAAAACTCATATACGGCCACGTTACCGAACTCGACCCAACAGATGATGCTATCGATTTTTCGCGTGGCACGATACACCCTTGGCTCCCAAACATCGCTCATTCCCGTGATTACCCCTCACTGGAAAAGCCTTCTGTCGCCGGGCAGCCTCTCGTCGTCAATACCCTCGGCGAACTCGTCTATTCGCTATCGCGAAATGCATCAGTAGAAACAGGCCCTTCCATCCCCGTTTACAACCACGAGACGCTTGCCCTGCTTGCTGAAAAGAAGGTTCAGCGCGTTTGGCTTGGCCCCGAGTTATCCTATACCGACCTTGAGACCCTCACGCCTGAATCCCCCGTGCCTCTCGGGATCACGGTGAGTGGTTATCAGGAGCTGATGGTCAGCGAGCATTGCATCCTCATGGCGCAGGGTCCCTGTGCCCAGGACTGCGCTCACTGCACACGTAGGAAGGCTCCGCGCCTGCTCGAAGACCGCAAGGGCTACCGTTTTCCTGTGCGTACCGACTCGCGCGGACGAGGACACCTCTATAATGCCGTACCTCTCGATTTATTTGCTGAGATTCCCCGTCTGCTCAGCTGTGGTATCACGGGCTTTCTCGTTGATGCAACGATGCTGACCACCAACGAGATCACACTTGAAGTCGAGCGAGGGCTGCGCGCTGTCGACCTGGCGGTGCGCGGCGTCGGCTCGCTGCCAAAACGGGAAGGATATACAACCGGCCACCTCTACCGCGGCCTGCTGTAAGAACTTGTCGCTCTATTCAGTTGGTTTTGGAAGAGATTTACGCGTATATCTCTTTCTCAACGACCAGCTCGGTCTTGATTTTTCCGACCAGCCTTTGCATCGCGTTGATGGTGTTGGGGCGAATATCGGCTCCGATCAGTATGTACATGATTGAATCGCCGACATTGAGAATACCTTCGTTGAGCCAGGCGCGCACATAGAAAACACCCGGCCACGTAAGCGCCTCCTCGACAGCTGCATCCACGCCTGCTGCGTCGTAAGAGAATTCGATGGCCTTGACTTCGCCCAAACCCTCGATTCCTTCGCGAACGAATGGTTTTGGGGTGACGCGCACAATGCCGTTATGAGTGAGAAGCATGCCACATTGGGCAACTCTCGGATCGGCTTTGGCTTCTTTAAGCCACTGGTCTATTGATGGTTCTGCCTTTGACATGCTCCTCGTTCCTATCTACTGTTCTTCATCGATTCCTGGCGGCACATCTTTTGCCAAGCTACATCTCTGGTGGGCCATTAAGGTTCGATTTCCTAACGGCACATCGTTCTGTCAAATTGCATCTTTGGTGGGCCGTTAGGGAATCGAACCCTAGACCTTAGGATTAAAAGTCCTCTGCTCTGCCATCTGAGCTAACGGCCCAATAACAAGATAACCTGCGTATTGTATCACAAGCGATAACAGTTCATTTTGAGATTGAAAGACGTAAGACAGCATCAATCGCTGAAATGGTGCGCCATTTGTCGGCTCGTAGACTGTTGTGGTAGGGGCGGTGGGACTCGAACCCACAAGCCTTCCGGCGACGGATTTTAAGTCCGTTGCGTATGCCAATTCCGCCACGCCCCCATGATGAGAATCGTCCTACAATCGAGTCGGATATGACCATGAGCATGGTCATATCCGATTTTGATTGAGTATACTCATAATATGTTAGCGTATTGTTTTCTTGAGCTGATCTAAGGTGCTCTTCAGTTCTGACTTATCGATCGTACCCCCCAGGTAGACCTCATTCCCGAATTGCAGGTATATGCTGAACAAATACGTACTCACAACGGCGTCCTTTAGCGTTGGGTTCGCAATTGTTTTAGCATTGAGAGTGTCCCATTCGGTATTGAGTCTTGTGTACGCTTGATCAGCCTGGACCCTGCCAGCAAGATAGTCCTCGGTGACTTTGACAAAAATCGTCGCAGAGTCATACATCTCCTGGGACATTCCAGCTGGTTTTCTACTGCAAGCAACCACAGACAGGGCCAGGGCAACAACCACCAGCACTGCGACGATCTTTTTTACGTTCTTCATGTTTCCTCCATTGCGTAAATGAATAGTACAGTAGCGGGGTATGCCACGCTACTTGGCATAATGATACCTGAGATACCTGCAACTGACAAAGGAAATCTGTGATCTTGCTTAGCTCGAATTGGAATCAAGCCGATGAAGGCTGCCCCTGCTAACAATAGTGTTGCAGTTGGTTTTAGGTGTTACCATAAAACCAAGCCAGAGAAAGGCTGGTTAAACCAGCAGAATACCGTTGAGGATGTCAGTCTCGCTTACGATGAAGTCGTCGGCTTGCACCGCATGAAGCATGCAACTTAAGGTAATGCAGCCACCGACAATGACCGAGGCGCGCTGGGGGTGCAAGCCGACGACTTCTCGGCGCGCCGCCAGCGGCATGGCTGCCAGGCGCGCCAGCATACGATCGAAAACCTCTGTGGATATCGTGGTCCCATGAACACGATCGCGGTCATATTCCCGCATTTCTTCAAGGATCGAAACCGCAGTCGTTGCAACACCTGCAACCGCATAGATAACACGGGGAGTCTTCGGACAGTCATAAAAGAACGGTTTGATCTCTGCTTCGATCCAAGCACGTGCTGCTGCCAACTCATCAACTGTCGGAGGGTCTGAGTGCAGGAAACGGTCTGTCACACGACGGCTTCCAATATTGAATGATATTGCTTTTTCTATTAGCAAATTAGGATGGCTCACAGCGTCATCATCGTATCTTCCAAAGATAACCTCGGTGGAGCCTCCGCCTACATCGATGGTCATGATACTGGACACAGACGGCTCAATGGCAGGCTCTGCATGCTCATTGCTCTCACGAGGAAAGCCGCTCAGCGTTCCTTTAAACGAGAGCTCCGCCTCACGCGCTCCTGCAATAACCTCGACAGTGATTCCCTGCTCTGCCAACAAAGCGATGATTTCTGCGCTATTGGAGGCGTCACGCATGGCAGAAGTCGCCACCGCCC
>WQXX01000054.1 GCA_009781535.1 Coriobacteriia bacterium
CCAAGCCTCACCGGAATGACGCGTGCGCAGGCTACCAGTGCGCTGACAGCTCAGGGGCTCGTGCTCAGTTATGCTGGAACACCGGACGATACGCTTAAAATCGTCAGCCAGAATCCTGCATCTGGCACTATGGTTGAGAAAGGCACAACGGTTACGGTAGTCTTCGAGACGCCACCACCTCCGCCACCTCCGCCACCGACTGATCCATAGGTTTACCTGTACTAAAACAGTAACTTTATCAAACACGGGCGCGCCCAAGGCGCGCCCGTGTTTTTATTTGTACCGTTCGACGTATCAATTCAATAAATTCCCACCATTCTACTAGGAATTCAACACAGAATATCGTACACTATGATCGTTCAGGGAGACGACGATTAGGACGTGATTCTGGATTGCCACGACCTGCTGGCACAGGTCTCGCAATGACGTGATGGATTGCCACGACCTGCTGACGCAGGCCTCGCAATGACGAATAAATCGGCACTTCCTGTAGCACCGGAGAAAGAAGAAGCAATGACCAGACAGATATATCTCGACAACGCGGCAACCACAAAGGTGTTGCCTGCCGTTGTCTATGAGATGCTCCCCTATTACACCGAAGGGTATGGCAACCCTTCATCCTTGTACACGTTCGGACAGCAGGCACGTACGGCGCTTACCAATGCCCGGGAACGTATCGCCAGACACCTCAACGCCCGTGAGCAGGATCTGTACTTTACCAGCGGCGGAACGGAAAGCGATAACTGGGCGCTCAAAGAGACAGCGTTCGCATACGCGGATAAGGGCAAACACATCATCACCAGCGCAATCGAACACCATGCGATCACCCACTCCTGCGAATGGCTTAAAAAACACGGCTTTGAGATTACCTATCTTAAGGTTGATGAGTTTGGGTTAATCGATCCGGCAGTCTTTGAGGCGGCTATCCGCCCTGACACCACCCTGGCAAGCATCATCTTCGCGAATAACGAGATAGGCACCATCCAACCTATCAAGGAGCTTGCCGCCATCGCACATGCACATGGTCTGGTCTTCCATACCGACGCCGTCCAGGCGCTTGCCAACGTCCGCATCGACGTTGCTGATCTTGACGTCGACATGCTGAGCGCTTCTGCGCATAAGTTCCACGGGCCGAAGGGAATCGGATTCCTCTATATCAGGAAAGGTATCAAGACCCGCTCGTTTATGGACGGCGGAGCCCAGGAGCGCAAGCGGCGCGCTGGCACTGAAAATGTACCGAGTATCATGGGAATGGCTAAGGCGCTGGACATCTGCATGGATTTGTTCGATGAGCGCATGGAGCTGGAGACGCGCTTGCGCGAGCTGCTCATCAACCGCATATTGGCAGAAGTCCCCTACTCACGACTCAACGGCCATCGTAGCGAGCGCCTGCCAGGTAATACGAACTTCAGCTTTGAATTTGTCGAAGGCGAGTCCCTTCTGTTGACTCTTGAGCAGAAGGGAATCCTTGCCTCAAGCGGTTCTGCGTGCGCTTCTGGCTCGCTTGACCCCAGCCACGTCCTATTAGCTATCGGCTTGCCTCACGAGATCGCACATGGCTCGCTGCGATTGACTATCGGCGAGGACATCACCACCGATGATATCAACTTTACCGTTGATACCATCAAAGAAGTCGTCAGCCGCTTGCGTGCCATGAGTCCTTTGTATGAGGACTTCATCGCTGGCAAGAAACCTGTAAGCGCAGTATCGCACGCACATACCCTCGAACACTGACCTGACCTTTAGCACGTCATTGCGAGCACCAGCAAGGTGCGTGGCAATCCAGCCCGTCATTGCGAGAAGCGAACGAAGTGAGCGACGTGGCAATCCACTTGAGTGTCAGCAAGATGAGAGAACATGAACGAGAAAGCACTAACCGATCTTTATAAGGAGTACACAAATGCCCTACAGCGAAAAAGTAATGGATCATTTCACTAACCCACGTAACATGGGCGAGCTTACCTGCCCCAGCGGTGTGGGCACCGTCGGCAATGCCCAATGTGGCGATATTATGCGCGTGTATCTCGATATCGATGAAGCAGGCGTCATCCGTGACGTCAAGTTCAAGACCTTCGGTTGCGCCGCCGCAGTCGCTACAAGCAGCATGGCAACCGAACTCGTTAAAGGCAAGACCATCCATGAAGCACTGCGGATCACGAACAAGGCGGTTTGCGAGGCGCTTGATGGGCTACCGCCTATCAAGATCCATTGTTCGCTACTTGCTGAAGAAGCCATCCACGCAGCTTTATGGGATTACGCCGAGAAGCACAACATCACTATCGAAGGGCTTTCAAAACCGAAAAGCGACATACATGAAGAAGAGGAGGATGAGGAGTACTAGATCACATCAGCCGGCTCTACCCATTCCTGTTAACTCACTCATACCTTGAAAGAAGCTTTATGAAAACGAGCTCAAAAGCACGTTATGCTCTCTATCTTGTCGTTGATATCGCCCGTTTCCAGGCAAACGGCGCTGTTTCTATTCGTGAGATCGCCGAACGTCAGGGCATCTCAATCAAATACCTCGAGCAAATCGCAACCGAACTCAGCAAATCCGGCTTTCTGCAGAGTGTGCGCGGTGCGCAAGGAGGCTACCGCTTAGCTCGCCCTGCAGCAGAGATAAGCGCAGGGGATATCATGCGCACAGCCGAAGGTGGCTTTTTGCCGGTATCCTGCCTTGATACAGATCCTACCGCGCACAACGGCTGCCCTCGACAAGGCCAATGTGGGTCGACGGCATTGTTCTGGGCAGGGCTTAGAGGCGCTATCGACACCTATATCGACGGCGTCTCTATCGAGCAGCTGGCTGGCAAAGACACATCTTGCGGCTAAGACCGCAACGACGGACAAAAGGGATTACCGCGACCTGTTTTCTGTCGGACACACGCAAGCAGCCTAACAGTCTACCACTAGGCCCCAGATCAGGTCTGGGGCGACATCTTGGATTACCGCGACCTGTTTTCTGTCGGACACACGCAAGCAGCCTATAGCTCACCCACTAGGCCCCAGATCAGGTCTGGGGCGACATCAATGGATTGCCAAGACCCGCTTTCGCGGGTCTTGCAGTGACGCGAAGCTAATCTATCATTTTATTCGCTTCTCAGTGCCTCCACTGGATCTTTGCGCGAGGCAGAGGACGCAGGAATCAAGCCGGCAATAAACGAGAGGAACATGCTTACGGCTATGAGGAGTGCGCCTGCCTGCCAGGGAAGCAGGGCGACATTCGGCACACCAAAATTATTGTAGATGATGATATTAGCCGGTACGCATAGTATCAAGGTGATGATGATGCCAATCACTCCGGCAACAAAGCCCACGATGAGCGTCTCGGCATTAAAGACGTTCCTGATATCGCCCTTGCTTGCGCCGATGGAACGCAGGATACCGATCTCTTTCTTGCGCTCAAGTACCGAGATATAGGTGATGATGCCTATCATGATCGACGACACCACCAATGAGATGGCGACAAAGGCCACCAGCACATAGCTCACCATATTCACGATATCGGTAACCGAAGACATGAGAACGCCGACAAGGTCGTTATAGATGATCACAAGGTCGTCCTTGCCTTCGCTTTGCATGCGCCTGTTGTAGTCGTCGAGAATCTGGATGACATATTCCTTGCTTTGGAAATCCTTGGGATAGATACGGATGGTCGTGGGGTTGTCGAATTCCGCATACCCAAAGGTCCTCAAATTGCTGTCAAAGGTCTTCTCTTCAGCCGTCATGAAACTCATCATGAGCTCCTGGAGCTCTTTTTCATCAAAATCGAAGTTGAACGCCTTGGCAAAAGCGCTCTCATCAACGCCGAACGCATTTGCCAAACCAGCGGTCAGCTGATTCATCGCAGACGTCATCGCCCAGCTGATCTGGTCTTGAATCGTCTGCGCCATGACGTAGATATACATCTGCATCGTCCGCATCATATAATCCTGGAAGGCATCCTGCAGCTGCTCGGTCATCTTCTCAACAGAGAACAGTTCGGTAAGCCCTTCAGCGAGAAATTCCTGCGTCTCTGGCTCCGCCAGGTAGGCGGCGAATGCCTCTGCGATCTCTACGGGGCTGAAGGTGGGGCTGCCGCCTGTATACTCATAGTAGTAATTGATAAAAGCATCCAGGATCTCGCCGATCAGCTCGTCGACGTCGTCTTGCTCGACGCTGATATCGATCTGCCCGAGCAAGGCTCCAAAGTCAAACGGTGGTGGGGTAATCGTCATCACCGCATCGAAGTTCAGATTTGAAAAGCCGGACATGTCGATCTGCAAGGCGCTTGTATCAAAGGTAAAGGCAGCCGTGATTGCCTCTCCATCGATGGAAAACATCGAGGAAAAGTCCAGTGAGTTGCGGTCGGACTCTTCTCTTTCCTCGGCAAATGAGCGACCGGTTAAGACGTTGATCTCGGGGTTGGCAAGCTGATCCTTCACGATCTTTATCTTGGCTGCCTCTTCGATCAAATGGATCTGCAAGTCGGCGAGGTAGCACACGCCCGGCGAAAGCGTAAAGACCGAAGTATCAGGCTTTAAGGCGACAATGCCAACGATACGCAGATCAGAACCGCGCGCGATGAGCCCTTTCATGAACTCCACGTCGTCTGATTTATTCATCCAAACTTCGAATTGCTCGTCATATACATACATGTCGGCAACGTTGACCAGTTTAAACGTGACGGCCATGATCTCCTCATAAGAGAACTCCAGCCGTTCCTCTGGTGGCGTGATGGTCTCGTTCTTGGCAACCTGGTTGACAATGTCGTCCAACTCCCGGGGGTCACGAAGCCCCATCGCATAGAGGGTATAGTCGTCGATACCACCCTCGTAGTTTAATACGAGGATACACTCATCCCACTTGTCAGGCCACCGGCCGGCAAGAAGATCGTACTGGGTCTCCAGAAGGGGCTTGTTGTTGAGCATTTCATGGAAGATGTTCGAGTTGCCACCGCTGGTCATCATGGAGGCATATCCGCGCGCCGCGCCGCTGAGGGCTCCACCGCTTGAAAGCGCACTGAACGCGGCATTGGGGTTTACCCGCCAGACGCCATCCGAGGTATCAGGGTTAAAGATATACGGACGGACGCCATATGAGTATGAAATCATGTTCGTGTATTGCTCGATACCGCTCTGTCCGCTTTCGAGGAAGGCCTTAAGCGACGGCAGGTCATTCTTCTCGACACGTGTGAGGATATCCGACAAGGTCTTGGTCTCGATGACTTTACCGTCGTTGTCCCCGGTAGTATTCGAATTGCCTGAACCTCCAGGGTTCGCACCCATAAAAGACGCCATCATGGCTGTCATGTCGATGCCGGTGCTTTCGATGGAAAGCGGGTACATACTCAGCGTCTCTTCCTCGACGCTTTTAATGTAGTTGTTGACGCCATTTGCCAGTGCAAGAATGGCTGCAATACCGACGATACCAATAGAGCCTGCAAAGGCGGTCATTATCGTGCGGCCCTTTTTAGTCATGAGGTTATTAAACGAAAGCGAGATGGCGGTAAAGAATGACATCGCCGAACGACGGATGGCCTTTCCAGAAAGCTTCGCCTCCTCTTTTGTGGGTACGAACGGGTCGCTGTCATTGAGCACGCGACCGTCGAGCAGGTTTACCACGCGTGTGGCATATTGATCTGCCAAATCAGGATTGTGGGTGACCATGATGACGAGCCGGTCTTTAGCGATGTCGGTTAATAGATCCATGATCTGGGTACTGGTGGTGGTGTCAAGTGCGCCTGTTGGTTCGTCTGCGAGCAGGATCTCGGGATCGTTGATAAGGGCGCGTGCCACCGCAACACGCTGCATCTGCCCACCGGAAAGCTGACTGGGTTTCTTATTGATATGATCGCCGAGACCAACTTGTATGAGCGCATCCTTTGCCCGTTGGCGACGTTCAGCGCGCGAGACGCCTGAAAGCGTCAGGGCAAGCTCAACATTGGAAAGCACCGTCTGGTGTGGAATGAGGTTATAGCTCTGGAATACAAAACCGATACGGTTGTTGCGGTAGGTGTCCCAATCCCGATTCTTGTACTTTTCGGTCTCTATGCCGTCGATGACGAGGTTTCCGGAATCATAACAATCCAAACCACCCACAATATTGAGCAGGGTTGTTTTGCCAGAACCCGACGGGCCAAGAATGGCAACGAACTCATTGTCTCTAAATGCTATGGAGACGTCGTCTAAGGCGACTTGAGTAAAGTCTGCTGTGGTGTAACTTTTACGGATATCGAATAACTGGAGCATGGCTCTTCCCTTTTTTCTGTGGCTATGATACTGGCTTATAGTACGCCATCTCTGTTTGCTTCCCCTGTCACAAAACCGGTGGTTTTTAATTTGCCACCATTCTGTAATTGTGGTGTACTATTGTATTACATACTTAATACAATAGTACACCCTGAAGGGCATTTGTCAAGGTGCTCTCAATAGCAAGGAGTATACTCGTCAAGACATAATAAAGAACCCTCCATCCGGGTTTACCCAAGATAGGAGGGTCATTTCTTTTGTTGGTGCCCCCGATACGATTCGAACGTACGACACCAGGTTTAGGAAACCTGTGCTCTTTCCCCTGAGCTACGGAGGCACGCTTGGCTTGCGCTGTTTACACGCGCGAACAGCTTGAGCTGGTGCGCGCTTATACGCGCACCAATTCTATCAAACTTCCTGAGCTTTGCGTTCAGCCACTAACTCGGCAGCAGTTTCGCGTAGCTTGAATTTTTGCACCTTCTTGCTTGTGGTTTCAGGAAACTCGTCAACAAAAAACACATGCTTGGGCACCTTGTACCGTGCCATCATCTTGATAGCGTGCTCGCGTACGCCAGCTTCAGTGAGTTCAAAGCCCTCGCGTGTACGGATGAATGCGACGACGATCTCGCCGTAGACTTCATCGGGAGCGCCGACCACTTGCGCATCAAGCACCCCAGGCATGCCCAACAAAAAATTCTCGATCTCGAGCGGATAAATATTCTCACCGCCACGGATGATCATGTCCTTGATACGCCCAGTGATCTTATAGAATCCGTCTTCATCAAAACTGCCAAGGTCACCTGAGTGCAG
>WQXX01000055.1 GCA_009781535.1 Coriobacteriia bacterium
AAGTCTGGGGCGACATGAAAGAAAGGGCATACGCAGGCAGCCTAACAGTCCACCTCCAGACCCAAGATCGAGTCTGGGGCGACATGAAAAACGACGGTTCGTAAGACATGCTGTGAAGGTACTACGAGGAAAGGAAAGCGGGTCAGAATGGTTCATTTTACTCCCGAACAGGAGATGGAAAACATCCGGGCGATGCGGGCGGCGGCTATCGGCCAAACACAGCTGCTCGTTGAGGCTCTGCCATGGATAAAAGAAGCGACAGGCAAGACCGTTGTGGTCAAATACGGTGGCGCCGCAATGACCGACGCAAAGCTTCGGGCAGATGTGATGAGCGACATCGTGCTCATGAAGATCATAGGTATCAACCCCATCATCGTACATGGCGGCGGCAACGACATCACACAACTCAGCGAGCGTCTCGGCTTGCCGGTTGAATTCAAAGATGGTTTTCGGGTTACCACGCCTGAGGTCATGGACGTCGTCAAGATGGTACTTATCGGCAAGGTCAATCAGGAACTTGTCTCGCAGATGAACGAGCATGGGCACATAGCCGTTGGCCTCAACGGGGCAGACGCTCATACGATCAAGGCAGTGCAACTACACAAGGAGATGGGGCTGGCGGGCCGTGTATCGAAAATCGATACACGGCTGTTGCGCGACCTGATTTCAAGCGACTATATACCAGTTATCGCAAGCGTGGCGGTAGGCGAGGACGGATTGTCGTATAACGTCAACGCTGATCTCGCTGCAGGCGAAATCGCGGCGGCGATCGGTGCGCACAAGGTCATCTTCCTTACCGACGTCGATGGCTTATACCACGATTTCAATGACAAAGGCTCGCTTATCAGCCGGCTTAACCTGACTGACGCAATTACCATGCAGGAATCCGGAACACTTACCAAAGGCATGATCCCCAAGATAGAAGCCTGTATCACAGCGCTTAAGGCAGGCGTGGCCCGAGCGCATATACTAAACGGCACGCTTCCACATTCCCTGATACTTGAGCTGTTCACCGATCAGGGCGTTGGCACGATGATTCAGCCTGATGATGAGGAATATGTGCCAGGGGATTTTACGAATTATCCGCTGGACAACCTTGCAAGCAAGCTGCATTTTGCTTAAAAGAAGTCCAATGAAGAAAGAGATGAACATGGACTTATTCGAAATAGAACAACAACTTGAGAACCACTATGTTATGCATACCTATGCCCGTAAGCCCGTCAATTTTGTACGCGGTGAGGGTATGTATTTGTATGATGACAAGGGCAAGAGTTATCTTGACTTCCTATCCGGTATTGGGTGCATCAGTGTGGGGCACTGCAATCCGGCTGTCAGCGCAGCGCTGGCAAGGCAAGCCAGCCGCCTTGTCCATGTAGGAAACTATTTTTATGTGGAGGGCAGGGGAGTGCTTGCTGAAAAACTCAATACCCTGCTATCGGCGCCTGGAACTGCAAGAGATACCTGCAAACACGCATGGAAGACCTTCTTTGCAAACAGTGGAGCTGAGGCAAATGAAGGAGCCATCAAACTTGCGCGTAAACATGGAAAGCTTAAGCTTAATGGGGCGGCAACAATCGTGTCTGCCCAGAAGTCTTTCCATGGTCGTACGCTTGCCGCCCTGGCGGCAACAGGGCAGGAAAGCAAGCAAGCTGTCTTTACGCCTATGCCCGCAGGGTTTGTGCATACGCCGCTCAATGATATCGAGGCATTAAAGCATGTGCTTGATGCTCAGGATGCTGCGGCACACCTGGCGGGAGACGAAAGAGCAGGTGTTATGGATGCAAGCACGAAGCCAGAAGGTGGATCCAACGAGGCTTCTGTATGCGCGATCCTTCTTGAATGCATCCAAGGCGAAGCAGGGATATGGCCCTGCACGATGGAATACCTGAAAGCAGTACGTGAGCTCACCGCTGAGCGTGGCATCCTGCTTATCATCGATGAGATTCAGACCGGCTTCTTCCGTACTGGAACCTACCCCTTTTCATTCCAACATTATGGGATAATCCCTGACGTGGTGACAATGGCTAAAGGCATAGCAAACGGCGTCCCGATGGGCGCGTTTGCGGCATACGGTGAGTTGGGAGACCTGCTGCAACCGGGAGAGCATGGGTCGACATTTGGTGGTAGTTTGCTGGCAATCGCTGCGGCAAACGCGACCATTGATGAGATGCTCGATATGGATGTGGCAAACAAGGTCGCAGCAACGGGCGCGTATTTTGCCGCAGGATTAGCCCATCTTCCCAAGGTAAGCGATATTCGGGGTTTGGGCTTGATGCGCGGCGTCACACTGACCGAACCGATTGCAGCGGCTGTTGGCGAAGCAGCCCTTGAAAAAGGGCTTGTCCTCAATGTGATCGGGGATTCGGTACTTCGCTTCCTGCCGCCTCTGATCGCAACAACCGAGCATGTCGATGAGGCGCTTGGCATACTTAAAGAATCATTGATGTGGAGCCCTGCATGATGACTGGAACAACAAACTCGATGGACACAGCGGCAAAACACCCCGACTGGGCTTCTATCTACTGTGACAAGCAATCAAGCGGCACTTCTGTGAGCAGGACGCAGCTTGATGGCAACCCATTAGCCGGGCGCGACCTGCTGCGTCTTTTAGATCTGAGACCTGCGGAGCTGCATCTTGTACTCTCAACGGCCGCTGCTCAAAAAGCCGCCTGGCGCGCAGATGCGATGCGGGAGATACAAGCTGCGCCCTACCCCCACAAGGCGGTTGCCGTCATTTTAGAGAAACCTTCGCTGCGCACCCGCATATCCTTCGAGCTTGCCTCACATCGGCTGGGCGCGCATGCTGTTGTGATGAGCGATACGAACTCGGCGTTCAGCCGCGGAGAGAGTATCAAAGACACGATAAAGGTGCTTGAGCGTTTCGCCGACCTCATCGTACTGAGGACCTTTGAGCAAAGCAAGATCGAAGAAGTCGCGTATTGGGCTTCAGTACCGGTGATAAATGCGCTGACGGATAGTTTTCATCCCTGCCAGGGCTTAGGCGACCTGTTGACGATGTATGAGCATAAGGGCGATCTATCCAAGCTCAAAGTCGCTTACATCGGCGACGGCAACAATATGGCACATACCTATCTTGAGGCGGCGGCGCTGATCGGCTTTACTCTCAGTATCGCTTCTCCTATAGGATATGGACCAGACGCGGCTGTGGTTGAGGAGTGCTGCGCCGCCGCCTCAAGATACCACACCGAGGCAGTCGTGAACATCGGTTGCGACCCCGATGCGGCGCTTGAGGATGCCGACGTCGTGATTACGGATACCTGGGCGTCGATGGGCGATGAGGATGAAGCTGCTGAGCGCCGTTTCGCCTTTGCCGGTTATACCGTTGATGCAAGCTTAATGAGTAAGGCAAAGCAGGATGCTATCTTCCTTCATTGCCTTCCAGCGCACCGAGGAGAAGAAGTAGCTGATGAGGTTATGGATGGTGAGCAATCCGCCATTTATGATGAGGCCGAGAATCGCCTCCATACACAGAAAGCCCTTATGTCATTGATGATGGCGCAACCGTAGACAACAAGAGAAAGGTTGGTTGAGAGAATGAAAAGACGTATTGAACGACACGATGTGATTCGATCATTAGTACGCGAACAGGAGATCAAGACGCAACACGACCTTGTCAGGGCTTTGCAATCGAAAGGATTCGAGTGTACACAGACAACCGTCTCACGCGATATCAACGACCTGGGGCTTGAAAAGATTGCAGGCGGAGCCTACATGCTCAAAGAGGATCTGCATCTGAAACGACTCGCCATCGACCTTATCCTTGATGTCCAGAGTGTCAACAACTTCATTGTCATCAAGACAAGCAACGGTATGGCACAGGGTGTAGCGGCTGGGATTGACGCCGCCCAGCTTGATGACATACTCGGAACGATTGCCGGCGACGACACCATTCTTATGATCACCGCTTCTGATGAGCAGGCAATGCGGAGTGCGCAGGTGCTTAAGAACCTGTCTGAGAAAAAGGAATCAAAGGCTGAGGAAGCCTCGTAAAAGATAGATAGAAAGAAAGAAAGAAAGGGAGATAACATGGCAGCTGAGAAAGCAGTTCTCGCCTATTCCGGAGGTTTGGATACCTCGGTTTGCATCAAATGGCTTATCAAGGAGAAGAACCTTGACGTCATCGCGGTAATCGGTGATGTAGGACAGACGCGTAAAAGCCTTGACTTTGTCAGGCAAAAGGCGCTCGATTCAGGCGCCATCGAATCGATTGTCATCGACATGCGGGAAGAGTTCGTGTCTGAGTACCTGTCCAAGGCCCTGTTCGCGAACGCTTTGTACGAGAATAAGTACCCGCTTGTCTCTGCACTGTCACGCCCGGTAATCGTTAAGCATCTGGTTGCTGTTACAGAGCAGTTTGGAGCGAAGTACATTGCCCATGGCTGCACCGGCAAAGGCAACGACCAGGTCCGATTCGAGGTTGGTGTGCGTGCTTTGAATCCTGATATCAAGATCATCGCGCCGGTGCGCGAGTGGGACCTCGTCACCCGCGATCTTGAGATCGCCTGGGCTGAAGAGCATGGCATTCCGGTACCGGTATCAAAGTCATCGCCCTACTCAATCGATGATAACCTTTGGGGCCGCGCCATCGAATGTGGCGTTATCGAGGACCCATGGGTCGAGCCTCCCGCAGACATCTATGAGATGACGTCCGATCCTGCCACTGCTCCTGATGAGCCTCTCTATATCACTATCGGCTTTGAATCCGGCCTTCCAGTGAGCATCGATGGCAAAGCAGTTGGTCTTCATGAGGCGATCCTGCAGCTGAACGAGCAGGTGGGAGCAACCGGCTTTGGCCGTATTGATATGATCGAGAACCGTCTCATCGGCGTCAAGTCACATGAGATCTACGAGGCGCCGGGAGCTTTAGCGCTTATTGCGGCCCATAAGGCACTCGAGGAATTGACACTAGAGCGAGATGTGCTGCGTTATAAACATCAAATCGAGCAGGACTGGGCGACATATGTGTATCAGGCGATGTGGTTCTCTCCGCTGAAAGAAGCATTCGACGCATTTATTGCGACCACGCAGGCTGCCGTTACAGGAGAAGTACGTCTCAAACTCTACAAGGGTAGTTGTGTGGTGGTCGGACGGAGAAGCGAGCTTGCCCTGTATGACTTTACCTTGGCGACCTATGGCGAGGAAGACAGCTTTAACCGCGATGCCGCCGCCGGTTTCATCGAACTGTACGGTCTGCCCACCGCAGTTTGGGCTCGCCAGCAGCGCAGACTGAAAGCGAAGTAGGGCTGCTTCGCTCAAAGCGACATGGAAATGTATCAGCATCTCTCCAAGAGAAAGCAAGGCAGATATATGGATAGAAAACAGAATACAAACGCTTCTCAGAAAAGCCTCTGGGGTGGTCGCTTTCAGGGCAGCATAGCTGAGAGTATGCTTGCTTTTGGCGCGTCGCTTCCGGTTGACAACCGTCTGTGGCGCGAGGATATCCAAGGCTCAAAAGCGCATGCCCAAATGCTCGGAGAGCAAGGGATCATCAGCTCTCAAGACGTGGATTCGATAATCGCCGGGCTGAGTTCCATCGAGGTCGACATTGAGGCAGAGAACTGGGATTTCTATGATCTGGCCGATGAGGATATCCATATGAATATCGAACGGGAGCTCACAAGGCGTATAGGCGAAGCGGGCGGTCGTTTGCATACCGGCCGCAGTCGCAACGACCAGGTCGCCACTGATATGCGTCTGTATTGCAAACGTCGCATCAATGAGCTTGCTAGCCAGATCAATGTATTACGGGCAGTTCTCATACAAGGCGCTGCGGAATCCAGCCTAGCGGGCGATGAGATCATCATGCCCGGTTATACCCATCTGCAAAAAGCGCAGCCGGTGCTGTTCGCGCATCATCTCATGGCCTGGCAGTGGATGCTTGCCCGTGATTTCAAGCGCTTCATGGCAGCGTATGAAGCCGCTGATGTGCTGCCACTTGGCTCAGCAGCCCTTGCAGGCACCACCTATCCAATTGATGAGTGCAAAGTTTCCCAAACACTTGGGTTTGCTTCGTTATGCCAGAACTCCTTAGACGCCGTCAGCGACCGTGATTTCCTCTGTGACGCCGTCTATGCCGCTACTATGACGATGACGCACCTTTCGCGTATATGCGAGGAGATTATCCTGTGGTCAACCGAGGAATTCGGCTTCATCAGACTTGACGACGCGTATTCCACGGGTTCATCGATAATGCCGCAGAAGAAAAACCCCGACTTTGCCGAGCTGACCCGTGGCAAGACCGGGCGCGTCATCGGCGACCTTGTGACCCTGCTCGTCGTGCTCAAGGCTTTGCCGCTTGCGTATAACAAAGACCTGCAAGAGGACAAAGAAAACGCACTTGACGCCTTTGACACCCTCGAGATGTGCCTTGACGCCGTAACAGGGATAATCGATACGATGCAGGTCAATAAGGAAGCGATGAGAAAAGGCGCACAAGGTGGTTTCATGGCTGCCACCGATCTGGCCGACCATCTGGTCTCACAAGGCGTATCTTTTCGAGAGGCGCACGAGGTCATCGGACGTATCGTATTGCACTGCGAGACCACCGGATGTACGCTTCAGGATCTCTCATTGAGTGAGCTTATGGCATTCGATGCGCGTTTTGGCAAAGATGCATGCGAAGCTCTGGACATATGTACGGTCGTTGCCCGCCGAGCAACCTACGGGGGGACAGCCGTGAGCAGTGTTGTAAGGCAGATACAGCGGGCGGAAGCTCTCCTGCAAGCTGACAAGGAAGAGATAGTAGCCCTGAATAAGAAAGGCGTCGGGATGTAGAAGATTTTTCCGCAGGCGCTGCCAAGGTCTCCCCAGATGAGAGAACTGAAGCATCTTCACACTCATAAAAGAGAAGGTGCGTTACAATAACATTTTGCTTCTCAGTCTCTTTGCTCTGACAGTGGGTATCAGACGATTAAGAGCCTATGAGAGGTAAAACGAACCAGAAAGAACCAAGTAGAAGAAAGAAGGCGGCTTTTATGCGCAAGAACTATCTGATGACCCCGGGCCCAACACCAGTACC
>WQXX01000056.1 GCA_009781535.1 Coriobacteriia bacterium
GGTCGTCCGATCACCGCGCCTGCCTCCCGCGAGACCTATGAGAAGACAGGCTTAGACCGCGTTGGCGACGCCTTGGCTGTTGAGGCAAAGACCATCGTCACCGGTTGTGCGAATTGTAAGACGAGCCTGAAATCTGCGGTTCAGAAAGCAGGAGCAGATATCAAGGTAGTGGATATTGCGGAGTTGGTATCAGAAGCCTTAGTTTAAAGGGATACCAACAAGGAGGAGGTAGGAGATGGGGATAGTTTACGATCCAGAACTGTACAGGGCAACCGAGAAGCACTTTGCACCATACCCGATGCCCGCGTGCGCGAGAAGCCCGTTTCAGACATGGCATACCGACGCGGTATTCGACAACGGCTACTACGCGACGGTCATGTTCGCTTTCACCGGACCGCTAAGGACAGTGATGCTCCAGATCGTCGATAATGCGGGAGAGATCGTCGTGGAATCCATGCAGTTCTTCGAGGAGCAGGACTGCACCTATTCAACAGATGAATATGACATCGATGTCGGCGGCAATTTCTTCCGCGCGAACTTCCCAAAACTGGCGATACATGTCGCAGACCCGGAGAAAGGAGCCGGCGCCGACCTTCTCGTTGAGCTTTTAGTCATGCCGACCATCTCTGAGCTGCCTGATGGCGTGGGCATCGGCAGGATGAACACCCCGCATATGCCGGTTTCCATCGCTTGGTACTTCATGCCGTGGAACAGGATCACCGGCACCTTGACCGTCAACGGAAACGAGGTGCCTGTCTCTGGTCATGGCTGGTCTGACCACCAGTTTGGCACGGATGACTTCTTCACGAAGGCGTGTTACTACTATTATTGGGCGGATTTCCCTCTGGGAGAGCACACCTTGGCGCTTTTCGAGGCGCAGGGCGGGGCAGCACAGGGGTACCGCAACATCAAATGGCTCTGGGATTTCAAAGGTGAGAAGATCTATTCGTATGACAGGAACGCAGATTACTACGTATACGCCAGCGACTTCGACAAAGGCAGCACGGTTCCCAATAAACTGGTTTATGTATTCGAGGGCGACCGCATCAGGGGAAAGGTGACCTGCATCTTCAAGACCCTGATCCAACTGCAACCCATCGACGCCCCGCCGCTCAAAGCGATCCTGAACCGCGCTGCCTATGACTGCCATGCGGAGATGCTGATCGATGGAAAAGAGATCGACAAGACCTTTGTGCGTATCCTCGAGGCGACCTATACCTTGGATCCGGAGCAGGGTGCTGTGAGCGAATCCCCATCCGGCTTGCCAACTCCCGTCGCAACGCCAGAACCTGTCGAGGACGAGCCTGAGATCGACTACGATGACAGCGCTCCCGCGCGGCTATCCATCAAGAGCAAGCTCAAGGTGGTGCTCGAAGACCCGCAGGGTAATGCCGTCCTGGAGAAATACCTGCCGGGCATCAGTAACGACCCCAACACCAAACTCGGTTATGGCATGACGCTTAAAATGCTGTTCAGGATGCCGCAGACCGGCGTCTCAAAAGCGACCTTGGCACAGATGGACAAAGAGCTGCGGAGCATCAGGTAGCTTCTCGCTAGCTAGCGGTTTACATCCAGTAGCGTCTCGCTCGCTACTGGTTTATAGAACGTTACACACAATGTTGATACAAGAAAAGGAGAGGAAAATGGCACTGACGTATGATTCCAAACTGGGAGAGCTGATGGACAATCCCGCGTACAAGGCTATCTTTGACAAGCATATCCCGGGCTTGAGCAGCAACCCGATGGTCGGCATGGGCAAGAAACTTGCCATCAAGTACCTGCTCAAGCAGCCCCAGGCAAAAGGTCTTGGCTTTACTCTGGAAAAAGTAGACCTGATTATCGCCGAGTGCAACGACTTGGGATAGATACCAGTAGGCTGGTAACAAACTGCTAGAAAGTTTAGCAAATAGAATTGCTGTCAGAATCCGGCGCCGTTAACCGGACAATGCCTTACGCTTTACGGAGCAGCAGGCGCGCATTGTGGCCAATGCGCGCCTGCTCAAGTATGCTGGTTTGGCGATTAGCAAAATCGGCTTTTTTTACTGTACTCAGAACTGTCCCTGATCTTCAAACAAAGGAGGTATTTGACGTGGAGATCGTCGCTTTCCTGATTGCCTTCCCGATACTGGCTGCTCTGATCCTGCTGCTGGTGCGCAACGAGAAACTGCGCGCTGCCATCGTCATCACGGCTGCTGCGATCATCATGATCGCATCGGTGTATTTGGCCATCAATCACCTGTTTGCTCCGGCGCTTTCGATCGGGTTGACAGAACTGCAGGGGGAGTACATAACGTACGGCGCTTTGCTCGTCAGCATCGTCTGCGCCATCTACATCATTATCAAGGGTATCCAACACAAGCGATACTTCGCGATAATACTTGCAGTTATCCAGCTGTGCGCCGTCGTGCTCTTTGAGTTCCTGATAGCCCATAATGTCGAGATTGTGACCTATCTGTACGTCGATCAATTCTCGATCATCATGGCGCTCATCATCGGCATTATCGGCAGCGGTATCTGCATCTATTCGCTTGGTTACATGCGCGATTTCCAGGCACATGAAGATAAGCTGGGCAAGCGCGACCGGCGCCCCATCTTCTTTGCGCTCATGTTCCTGTTCCTTTCAGCGATGTTTGCCATCGTGTTTTGCAACAACCTCGTCTGGCTGTTCTGTGCCTGGGAGGTCACGACGGTCTGCTCGTTTGCACTCATCGGCTACACCCGTACCGAGGAGGCTGTGGCAAACTCGTTCCGTCAGGTCGTGATGAACCTCATCGGCGGCTTGGCTTTTGTCGCCGCACTCGTTTTGCTGGGTTCAATGGCAGAGCCTGTCCTTGAGTTCACCAGCCTCATCAATCTCGGCGCGGCAGGCCTGGTGATGCTTCCCATCATGCTCATCGCACTGGCGGGGTTTACCAAAGCCGCGCAGGTGCCGTTCCAAAGCTGGCTGCTCGGAGCGATGGTGGCGCCTACTCCCACAAGCGCCCTGCTCCATTCATCGACAATGGTCAAAGCCGGCGTCTTCATATTGATACGGCTCGCGCCTTGCTTTGGCTTTAACATCAACGGCATGATGGTTGTGCTGGTCGGCGGCATCACCTTCCTGTTCTGCTCGGCGGTCGCCATCTCGCAGACGAATGCCAAACGGGTGCTGGCATACTCAACCGTGGCAACCCTTGGCCTCATCGTTGCCTGTGCCGGCCTGGGTACTCCGGAAGCAGTGTGGGCGGCTATCTTCCTGCTCATCTTCCACGCGGCCGCCAAGTCGCTTTTGTTCCTGTGCGTCGGCACGGCAGAGCATCATATCGGCAGCCGCGACATCGAGGACATGGACGCGATATTCGAGCGGATGCCGCGCCTGGCTTTGTTCATGGCGCTCGGAATGCTTTGTATGTTCGTAGCGCCATTCGGTATGCTTATCGCGAAGTGGGCGGTGCTTGTCTCTGTCGTCCAGTCCTTTAACATCGTGCTCATGCTCATACTCGCGTTCGGCTCAGCGCTCACCTTCGTCTTCTGGGCTAAATGGCTCGGCAAGATCCTTGCCATCGCCCATTCAAAAGCAAAGGTGGAATCTGGCGTGCACGCCTCCGAGTGGTTTGCGCTAACGCTCATGGCGGTGCTTGTCGTCATGGCGAGCATATGGTTCCCGCTCATATCCCAAAGCATCGTGGTGCCCTATATCGAGGGGGTGAAGACAGGAGTCCTCTCCGGTTTGGATCTGCCATTCTGGGAGGCTATCCTTCCCACCATTGACTACGACAACCTCCTCATCATGGCGATTATCGTGGCGGCTTTGCTCATCGCCTTCATCTTCCAGCTCTTCCTCCGCCGTCGCAGGACCGACAAGCTTGATATCTACCTGTCCGGCGTTGGGCTTGATTTCGAGAAGCGCACCTTCCGCAATTCCCTGTCCGGTGAGACCGAGGCAACGCAGCGCAACTGGTACCTCGGCTCCTGGTTTGGCGAGAAGACACTGCTGCCGCTGGCAAGCGTTGTCTCTGTCGTCGTATTGGCAGCCGGCCTTATCTTAGCCATTATCGGGATAGGAGGTCTGCTGTGAATCTGCTCTCCTTTGCTATCGCCTTTGTTGCCTTCCTCGTCCTTGGCCCTGTTCTGGGCTGTCTGCTCGCCGGTCTTGACAGGAAGATCTCTGCCCGTCTCCAGGGTCGCGTGGGGCCGCCTTTGCTTCAGCCCTATTACGATGTACGTAAGCTGCTTGCAAAAGACAGACGTTCGGTCAATGACTTCCAGGGCTTTTATGTACTGCTTGCGCTTGTATTCTCTATACTCGCCGGCGCCTTCTTCTTCTCGGGTGGCAACATCCTGCTTGTGGTGTTTGTGCTTACGCTTTCCACCTTGTTCTTTGTCATCGCGGCATACTCGGCGCGCTCCCCGTATTCCGAGATTGGCGCTGAGCGCGAGATCATCCAGCTTGCCTCCTACGAGCCTATGGTCATCCTGTTTGCCATCACCTTCTATGTCGCGACAGGCTCCTTTAACGTGAGTTCTGTCCTCAGCCTGGATGTACCGATCATCGCTGTGCTGCCGCTCATCTTTTGCGGTTTGCTGTTCATTATCACGATCAAGCTCCGCAAGTCGCCCTTCGATCTCAGCTATTCGCACCATGCGCACCAGGAGCTCGTCAAAGGCATCACAACCGAGATGAGCGGGCGCACCTTGGCGATGGTCGAGATCATGCACTGGTACGAGAACATCCTGTTCCTCGGGTGGATAGCTCTGTTTGTTGTGTGGGCGAGCTGGATCGCTGCTGTGGTCGCAGTCGTCGTGGTCATCGCGGTTTATTTCCTCGAGATCTTCATCGACAACAACTTCGCCCGCGTCAAATGGCAGGCGATGTTCAAATGGTCCTGGCTGGTCACACTCGGCTTGGGCTTGGTAAATATCCTCGTGCTCGGCTTTTTCCTGTAAGGAGGTAGAGATGTCTTCGACGATAAAATCGCCATGGATCATGCATTACGACGCATCGAGCTGCAACGGCTGCGACATCGAGGTACTTGCCTGCCTGACGCCGCTGTACGATGTGGAGCGCTTTGGCATCATCAATACTGGCAACCCCAAACATGCCGATATCTTCCTCGTCACGGGCTCAGTCAACGAGCGCAATATCAACGTCATCCAGCAGCTCTACAGCCAGATGCTTGAGCCTAAGGTCGTTATTGCCTGTGGTATCTGCGCCTGTTCGGGAGGTGTGTTC
Source organism: Coriobacteriia bacterium (assembly GCA_009781535.1). Classification (GTDB taxonomy): domain Bacteria; phylum Actinomycetota; class Coriobacteriia; order Coriobacteriales; family UBA8131; genus WRHU01. The sequence goes on from WQXX01000056.1 coordinate 5,213, forward strand.
CGCGAGTGCTACAACACGCTGGGAGGCATAGACGTTGCCATTCCTGTGGACGTGTACGCGCCGGGTTGTGCTGTGCGTCCCGAGGCGATCATCGATGCGGTGGTCACCGGGCTTGGTGTGCTTGAGGAGAAGCGAGCCGCCTTGGCGGCAGGAACGCTTGTTCCCGCAACACTTCCCAGCTGTGTTACCGCTGCGAACAAGCTCGTTGGCGGCGAGGCGGTACGCGACAGCTTTGCAGCAGTAACCCGCGACGCTGCGGCGACTGGTAATGCTGCTACGGACGCCCGCGACGCTGCAGGAACCCGCGACGCTGCGACCGCATCTTCAAAAATCGGAACGGAGGCATGATGGATCCCCAGGTATTCATTGACATAGACCTGTCGCAACTGCGCGCCAGAGTCGAGCAGTACCATGCGGAGGGTTGGCGTTTTGTCAACATCTGCGGCTCGACGGTACCCGAGGGCGTCGAGTTGCTTTTTTCGTTTTCCAAAGGCGAGCCTTTCGAGAACCTGCGCCTTGTGGTAGCCAACGGCACGCATATCAACTCGATCAGCGACCTGTACCTCAACTCCTTCTTCTGCGAGAACGAGACACATGACCTGTTCGGCATCACCTTCGACGGCATTGCCATCGATTTCGGCGGGGAATTCTATACGACAAGTGTTCCAACGCCGATGAACCCTGCTTCCGTACAGGCGCTAGAAGCGCTTGCAAACAACACCTATGGCGCTGCGGATTATGGCGCCTGTCCAGTACCTGACACCAACCCTGAGGAGGCATGATGGGCAAGCGAACCGTTATCCCCTTTGGCCCGCAGCATCCGGTTCTGCCGGAGCCAATTCATCTCGACCTCGTTATTGAGGATGAAAAAGTCATCGAAGCCATCCCCCAGGTCGGCTTCATCCATCGCGGACTTGAGAAACTGGTGGAGAAACGCGATTTCCAGACCTATGTCAACATCACCGAGCGTATCTGCGGCATCTGCTCGTTTGGGCACAGCCTTGGCTACTCTCAGACCATCGAGGCGCTGATGGGCATCGAGATCCCAAAGCGCGCCGAGTTTCTGCGTGTCATCTGGCACGAGCTCTCGCGTATCCACTCGCATCTGCTCTGGCTCGGCTGCCTGGCTGATGGTTTTGGCTTTGAAAACCTCTTCATGCAATGCTGGCGTTTGCGCGAGCGCGTACTCAATATCTTTGAAAGCACTACCGGAGGTCGCGTCATCCTCTCTGCCTGTAATGTCGGTGGCGTCAACCAGGATATCTCGGATGAAACCCTGCGTGGCATCGTGTTGATACTTGAAGGCATGCGCAGCGAATACAACGAGTTGCTCAAGACCTTCCTCTACGATCGCTCGGTCAAAAACCGTCTTTGCGGGGTAGGGTATCTCACGAAGAAACAAGCCGAGGAGCTTTGCATCGTCGGGCCCTTTGCGCGGGCTTCCGGTGTTCCTGAGGATATCCGAATCTTCGGCTACGGCGCCTACGGTGCGCTGAGCAGCTTCGAGCCGGTCACCTCCACACAAGGCGACGGTTATGCCCGTTGCGAGGTACGTGCCCGCGAAGTGCTCCAATCCATCGAGATCGTCAAGGAGCTTGTCGACAA
>WQXX01000057.1 GCA_009781535.1 Coriobacteriia bacterium
CAAGACTGCCGTTTCTGTTGCTCTTATATTCGTGATCATTATTATTCATAGCTATTCCTAACACCCATCCGATTCATATCGTTTTTGCCCAAACCTGTACCAGTGCACGTCTTTGTAGTGAAGCACATGTGATAATTCCACAAGTAACTTGGTGATATATCACCAAGTTACTTGTGGAATTATCACACAGACCTCTTTCCTCGTCAATCCTGAGTTCGTAGTCAGCATCATGCTCGGATGCCATCTGCCCATGTACATGATTGGGTATCTCAGCTCCGGTGATTAAGCACGGTGATTAAGCCGTGGAGCCTGTAACCACAGAATGTGTTTTAATCATTCCGTTCTGTTTTTAAAGAAGCATCTGGACATAGAATATAGGCAATATGGAGATGCAGGCAGTATGAAAGGAAAGCGGAATGGATAATGCTGCGGTAACATGTGTGCTCTGTGCGATGAAGACTGAAGCAAGGCCGTTTGTAGATGCCATGAGGCATACGCAGGTCTACAAGTTGCGCAGGCTGGTAATCATCGAAGGCTCCCTTGACGGCAAAAGGCTTGTGCTGGCATATAACGCGATTGGGATGAAGAATGCAGCAGTTGCGGCTCAGTTGTTAATCGACCGCTACGCTCTGTCGTGCCTCATCATGTCTGGTACAGCCGGGGGTATCGACAGCCGCCTGTTGATTGGTGATACAGTCGTTGCGACGGAGACCGGATATCACGACAGAACAGACGAGACGGTGTTCACAGCCCAAAGCAGGCTGCTTGACTGCTTCCGGGATGCATTGAAAGAAGATCCTCCTCAGCATCCTCTTTACTTCGGTCGCATCGCGACAGGAAAGTCGTTCGTCAAGAAAGGACAGAGGCTTGACATCATCAGCCGCATCGACCCTTTGTGCGTTGACATGGAATCGGCAGCTGTTGCCGAGGTATGCAAGGGTAACGATGTTCCCTTTGTTGCGGTACGATCCATCAGTGACACCGAGACCAAAGCCGGGCTCCTCGTGTTTATCAGGAATTGCCTGCTCGCCTCTATTCATTCATTTGAGGTTACAAAGGCATTCCTGCGCTCGCAGTAGACATGTTCATACGTATTCATGTACAACCCTCTTGAGCTGTATTCAAAACGAAGTGCATGCGAACATGGGCTCAAGCTTCCTACAGAAATGGGTTTGAGAGAAGTCATACCATGCGGGACGACATGCTTAATCCATATAATTGAAAGTCGGAGATGACAAATACATCGGCACTTCCCTAAGCACGTAATCCCATTCGATGCGCTCCTGTTCAAGCCGCAGTGCCTTATCCCCCGAAAGCAGAAGGTCAAGTGTCTCTCGTTCCTCAGCAGTCAGATGATCAAAGGATCCTCGATTTGGCCTTTCCTCATACACACAGAGCTCCCGATGCTGTTCCAGGGTCTTTGTATCCATCATCATCGATGTCACATGTGGATGATGGTGCCGTAATTGGTTAAGGATCGCAAACCCGTTGCTGTCAAGATCGCCCCAATACAGTACAGGCACCTGGCGCAGCCATGTCACGTCTGAGAATGCGCTTACCGCATATCCGCTTCCATGGATGACAAGGGCACCATCAATAGCAGGAAACGCAAGTACCGAGACCAGGTTCTCGAGGATGAATACAAGTTTTGGCAGCTTGGGATAGCGGTTAAGCTCCTGCGGAGAAAGGCTCAGGTCACAGATTCCATCCGGCGCAAGGGCAGCATCCAGGAACTTCATCCGAAACTGGTGAGGGGTCTTCAGAAATACAAAGCCCGGTTTTTCGGTCATCGCAGAATAGAGGGGCTCAATGACAGCCCTGTGCTGCTCCAGCCATTTGCTGTCGATACCCCTGATGGGCAGCTGACGCACATAGACTCTGGTTTCCGGGTTATCCAGGAGCCAGTCAAGAACCAATAGCAGCATATCCCAGTCTTTGTCTGACAAGGAACTGGATTTCAGCAACGTCTTTCCGACAACTTGTGCGACGTTTTGGTCAAGAGTCGTACAAAGATAAAGCTGCTCGGGCATCAGGCATTGCGCACGCCATCTGGAATTCCATCGTGATGCCAAGGCAAGACAGCGCTTCCAGCTTTTATTCCATTGTGATTTGCGATGGGCAAAACCAGCGATATCTTCGGGAGAAGTGAATACAAGCCTGTCGGGAACCTCTTGTCGTCCCACACTGCTCCACTCCCTGGTAATCCACTGGATAAAGGAAGCATGAGGATCCTTACGCCAGGCTCGCGCCCATGCGCGAGCCTGGGTAGTATCACGCAGAACCTCTTTTTCGGTCGGTGGCTTCAGGGAGAGAGAGTAATCGACCTGCAAGGGTTCATTGTTATCAGTAATGGCACGTTCAAAAAGCGCGACAGCCCAGTGCGTTTGGTTACGGTCAAAGTAGTGCGCTACCTTGTTTTTCGCCTCAGTGATACTGATCATATCCAACGCCCCCGATGGTGGTGCCATTCTCAATCGTCACGATCTGCAGCGTCGAATACCTGGAGTCCTGGCAGTCAACCAACGCAATCTCACCAATATGAGGCTCCAGGGTCTGAAGGAGTTTGAGCGGAGTCGCCAACACCATATGAAAGCCAAACACCCTGAAGATCTCCATCGCTGTCGTGGCGAAACTGTGGTCGGCCTTGTCAAAGGCCTCATCCAAGACAACGGTGCCATAACGTGGAATCGGCTGCTCTTCATCAGCCAGCTGATACCGCAAGGCGGCAGCCAGACAGAACACGACGAGCTTCTGTTTCTGCCCGCCTGACAAACCTGCGTCAGACCCGTGGACATTGTGTACGTTGTCCTGCTCGTCAAGTTCCTTTGCAATAAAGCTGACGTGCTGGCGAGTGTCCAGACAAGCCTGCTTCCACATCTTGTCAGCGTATTCGCCTGACTTGAAACGATTGATCACTTTCGCGATGCGCAGATATCGCGCCTCGGCAGATGCCAGGTCATCGTCGCTCCATGATCCTTCAGTGATTGCCTGCAACTCGCTGAGGAAATCAGAAACCTGACTCCCACGATTATCCTTTGCCTCAATCTGTAGATAGATTCCCGGGTTATAATGCGAAAGCTTGAGCGACCTGTTGACCGGTTGGAGCTTTTCTTTCATCTCACGGAACGCGCGCCTGATGGTTGACGAGATGACCGTGATCTGATCCTGGCTAAAATCATGCAAGACCCGCAGGAACCTCTGCTCATAGTCTGGCAGTCCATTTGCCCTGATCTGTTGATATATCTCCAGATACCCGTCTTTATCTTCATAGTCATCGCTGAGATCTGAAGCTTTCACCGGCCAGGCTTGCTTGTAATCGTGCATGACGCGCTCTGCCGCCGCTTGGGCTTTCTGGAGCGTGTCCCTCGCCTTTCTTGCCATGTCGCTGATATCTGTCTGCACATAGCGCGCCGTCTCGTTGATGGTCGCGGTATTTTCCAGATAGGAAGCGTTGCGTCTCTTGAAGAGTTTCGCCAGCTGTTTCTGTTCTTCGTCTGAGACAACGTCTGTTGTCTTCATACGCTGAGAATTGCGGGTTATTTCCCCCTTGATCCTCTCCAACTCGTTGTTGGTCTCTTTCTCATGAACCCGTGCCTCCTGCAGGGCATCGTTGGCGATTTCCCTTCGGCTTTGAGCCTCGTCGCATAGATGCTTCATCTTGTCGAGCTTTTTGTCATTTCTTTTGAGCTGGTCGTAATGCTTTTGGGCAGCCATAAGGTCACGTTGGGCACTGGCCTTGTCGTAACTCTTCCAGTCTGAACCTGTCAGAGTGTGTGCCAGACGATCCAGATTCAAAGCTTTTCGGGCTTTTTCGGTTATCGTGGCAGCAACAGCCTCCGCCGCCAGCAAGGCGCGCTGGTTATCCTGCGCCTTTTGTATCAGCTGTTCGATTTTGTCCTCATTGTTATCGCCTAATACCCATTGAGTCCGATCATCGATGCGATAGCGGTCGTCTTTGATGTGATGGTTATTCCTTTTGACCTGTCCACCAATCGTGATGGCATAAGCATGCTCCTGGAGTTGTGCGGGAGACGTAACGCACACATAGTTGAAGCGTTCCCGCAGATTGGCATTGAGCCAGTCGGAGAACTCGGGATGCGTTTTGTGAGCCTTGACCAAAACCATCTTGACCAGCGAGAGCGCATGTAGACTACGCTGGGGAACCTCGACTTCTGCCGGCACCACATCGTATTCAAAACGCAAGCCCAAGTGCTCGGATTCCACAAAACCCGCAACAGCCTTCGCATGCCGGTTTGCGACCAGAAGGGTTTTTGCCTGTTGCCCCAACAGGCGCTCAATGGCGCCTTGCCATTGAAGGTACTCGGGCTTCACGCTCATGAGCTCTCCGGCAAATGGAAGGTCTTTTGCAAAAACACCCACATACGCCGCAATCTTCTCACGTATCCTGTGTAGCTCTAATGGGATGGTGGTTCCCTCGCTTCGCAGGTGATGAAGCTCCCGGTTTATGGCTCCCGCCTCTTTTTTCAATGCGTCAATACGCCCAAAACGTTCGTAGTCCGCATCCTTGCTTGCCGTCTGTAAAGCCTCTGTCTTCCGAGCCTGGTCTTGAATCAACCTGACAAGTTCGCCCCATTCTTCAAACGTCACAGGGACTGTGGTGATATCAGCGCAGGTAAGATCGACTTCGAGCTTATTACGGTTCTTCTCGATATGGTCAAGCATCTGTTCATAATGCAGCATCTGAAGGCTTGCCGCATCGAGCACATGCCCACCGGCTTCGCTCATGCTGGCCTTAGCCTGCCCCAACTCCCATTCGGCGAGGTCGAATTCACCTTTCAGATACTGCACATCCTGGGCTGCCCTGTCAGCCTCACGATACGTGGCCTCCTGCTTATCCAACAGACACTGTATGATGAGCGAGACGACATAGGCATCCAATACCTTTTGAAGGCGTTCTGAGTGATCCCGCTCTCGTAAAGCCGCCTGGTAGTCAGCAACATGCTTTACCAGGGGTTCAAGGTACTGCATCTGCCTGCGCTGATCAACCACCCCATTGTGTGCCTGAGAAAGTGCCGAGAATTGTTCAACCGCCTCATCTGCCTGCTCAAACGTTTGTGGCTCATCTAGCATGAACTTTCTGAACAGGTCATCCAGCGACCCAAAGTTCTTTGCCCCCTGCGTCTTGTGGAGCAGTTCCAGAGTCTTTGGCCCATTGATGCCCAACAGACGACAGAACTGGTAGGCAAAGGACGAATGCTCCTTGAACGCATGCGCGACATCCTTGTAATCACGCTTGAGTTTTCCGATATCACACCCGTTGATGGCATAGGGCTCGAACTCATTCAAGGCATGATTCCCATGAACCACTGCGTACAGCTCGCTTAGTCCATCGCGACTGTTGCTCCCTGCCTTCAGGTGAAAAAGCACCAGCAGGTTGACCGGTTCATGAGCGTTCTTGGGTTTGCCGTCAGCTTTCGCCGACATCACGTTTGCGATGGTTGCCTGCTTGGACTGCACATCAGATGCCTGTTCACCGTTCTCCAAACGCGCGCCAGTCGCCTGCGCACCATTCTCAAAACAAAGCAGAATACCGCTCCACGTTGCAACACGAGCCCTGAGATAGCTGTTTGCAATCTCGCCCGACTCGTCGGTCTCATGTTTCCAAGCTCCGCGGATATAGCTGTAGACCGTCCGATCCTCTCCCTTGGTGCTGGTACTGCGTGCCGCCGCATTCAAATGCCTGCTGCGTGGCGGCGTAAGCACCGTGGTCACCGCATCAAGAAGCGTGGTCTTTCCCGAGCCCGACGAGCCCGTGATAAGCAGACCCCGCCTGTCAACCGGGAGAACCTGATACCCGTTGAATGTCCCCCAATTGGCCATCTCGACACGCGACAGCCTCCACTGCCCAACGTGCAGATTCGTCCGGAGGAAGTCGGGATCCTCCAGTCCGAAGTACCCATAGTCGAAAGGCAGAGTTTTTCTCTCTGGAGTTGGGGCCTTCATTCTTCGATGCTCTTTTCGTCTTTCTCGTCTTCAGGCTCTCTGAGGCCATCTTGCCTGAAGCCCTCCGGATTATTCTGGTATTCTTCCAGCATCTGTGTGAACTCCTCGTTGATGGCTCTGACCTCATCGGCACCAAAAATAAGCTTCAGCACCGGGGATATCTCATAGCGACCCTCGGTTTCACTGGGCTGAAGGATGCCATGTGTCACAAGTCTACCCCATGACGTATCAAGGCGGCTTTTGAAAGCAGCTTCGTCAAGCTTCGTGACAGGCCGGTAGTTAGCCAATTGTTCGACAATCTCATCGCGGCCGACAAATACTCGGTTGGAGGCATCTATTAGAAGCTCTTTGCGAAGTGTCAAGACCATGACCGTATCAACGAGCGTCAAAGGCAGGTTCTTGACCGCCTTGGGAAGCCGCACATCCTCACTGACGGCATTTCGCACGAATGCGATGCGGGTATCCATGTCAACCACCAATTCGAGGAACAAGTCGGCAAGACGAGCCTTGATGAGGTTGTGGTTATTCATCAATGCTTGCCAAAGCTCGCTGTTCCTTTCAGCAGTGATGAAGGGGCCACGAACGAGTTGGAGCAACGCACGGCGGGCATCAAAGATAAGGCTTCCGGCATCATCGGGCCAAAACTGCCCTTCTGTTATGCTAGTATCGTCAGCGTCAAAAG
>WQXX01000058.1 GCA_009781535.1 Coriobacteriia bacterium
CCCTGGACTTGATCTGGGGCCTAGCGGGAGATTTGTAGGGTGCTTGCGTGTGTCCGACAGAAAACAATGTGTATTGGCGAGTTCATGTCGCCCTGGACTCGATCCAGGGCCTAGCGTGAGACTGTAGGCGACGCATGTCGCCCTGAGCGGAGCGACCGAAGGGCGCGTAGTCGAAGGGTCTAACGGGAGGGTTGTAGGTTAGGTAGAGTTGTCGCCCAGAAAGTGTATGTATCAGTAATCGTTGCCTGCGTGTGTCCGACAGAAATCGGGTCGTGGTAATCCAGGACCATCGGGAGTTCTCCAAATAAATGAGGAGGTGCGTTTTGGAACGAATACTCAAGGCATTTGCCACCTTGATCCGTGTGCTGACATTCGGTCGGCTTAAATACTCGCGTCAGGTGGAAGGCAACGCGCGTTACATGGGTCTGGGCGAGAAGTTATGGTGGGGATACAAATTCTTCGGCAACCCGATCCGAGAGCCGCAAAAGAACAAAGGGATACGCGAGCATTTTGAAAAAAACTCACCGGATGGCTTCTGGAATGCGAAGGCGCGAAGTGATGGCACAGGAGGACTGCCTTCCGTCAGCTTGCCTCCCAGCGAGCTACCATCTGCTGGCTTGCCTTCCACCGGCTTTCCTTCCCTCACCATAGGCTTTGCGGGCGACATACTCCCCTGCTCTCCCTTTCCTACGACACCTTCTCCACATCTGAGCATGGTAATCGACTTCTTCACGAAAGCTGATATTAATTGCGCCAACCTTGAATCACCCGTACTGGCAACACGACCGCTTTGTATCCCTCCAGAAGACATCACCGCACCACCCCTCATGAACAACAGCCCTGAAGCGCTTACCTACCTGCTGCAAGCGACTGGGTCAGCCCCTGCGACCAGATCAGCCTCCGAGCCTGGGATCACGGTCTTTTCGACAGCCAACAACCACTCGTTGGATCAGGGTGTGGAAGGAGTCTTGGCAACCTTGGATCTGCTGGATGAGATGGGCGTTAAGCATGTCGGTACGGCGCGCAGCAGCGCTGAGCGTGATGAGCTGCTACTACTTGATGTGGCAGACTTCAGGATTGCCTTCCTGTCCTGGACCTTCTCACTGAACAGCCAGTGCCTGCCTGATGGTCAAGAATATCTGGCGAATACCCTGCGCCTGAACTTGCCCGGTGTTGACATCAGCACGATTGCATCTCAAGTACAGGAGGCACGCCAGCGAGGCGCCGATGCGGTTGTCCTGTTCCTGCATTGGGGCTTGGAGGACGAGGCATTCCCTCTTGCCTCACAGATCGAGACAGCGCATCGTCTTGCTCGATGCGGGGTTGACATCATCTGCGGCAACCATCCGCATGCGTTACAGCCAGCCGAGCGTTATGTCTGGTTTGAGGAAAACCGCAGTGGTGCTTGTGATGGTACCTGTGATGATGGCTGCAGCGAGGGCAACGTCAAGCCACGTGATGATGTCTCTGATAATAGCCTCCTGCACGAGTGCCTCATAATGTATGCCTTGGGTGATTTCCTCACACCGCAGCCATGGCTTGGCATGAGCGCACGTTCGGCAACCATGGAGGTGACGCTTATCCGCCTTCCCGACAACCGTGTGGTAATCTACAATACCCTGTGGGAAGAACACCTCAACAGCGATCATACATCGCCACAACCCTAATCTGGTGCCTAGCGGGAGATTTGTAGGGTGCTTGCGTGTGTCCGACAGAAAACAATGTGTATTGGCGAGTTCATGTCGCCCTGGACTCGATCCAGGGCCTAGCGTGAGATTTGTAGGTTGCTTGCGTGTGTCCGACAAACAACCTGTGTATTGGTAATCGTACCATACGTGTGTTGTTGGTATGGTTTTGGAAAAGGTTCTTCGTCATACTTCGCACCCGATGCCTCGCTTCAGGCTTTCTGCTGCGTAACTCGCCGCTTCGCGGCTCAGACATACTCGCATACGAAAGCCTTGCGCTTGGCATCTGCTCCGCGAAATCCTCAGAACCTTTTCTAAAACTATACCTCCTAAAAAAAGTGTCGCCGGATTTGTCGGTGGCATCGTTGATGCCACGCTTCAAATTCGGTTGGAAAAACACAGCGCTTCGACCGTCACTTTGGGAGCATTACCATGCGCTGGGCATGACCGCGGCCTGCTTGAACACAACAGGATGTCGCCCTGGACTTGATCTGGGGCGACATACAGGAAAGGACACACGCAAGCAACCTAAGAGTCAACTGCTAGGTCCCAGATCAAGTCTGGGGCGACATGCATCAAGTCTGGGGCGACGCTAAGAATGATTCGTGTCTAAGTAAGCTGGTTACAGCTCCTGGAAGAGCCTCTGAAAGAACTGTATCATCCGGAAGTAATTCGGCAGGTCTATGCGCTCGTTGGTGTTATGCACCAACTCGCGCTCAGCATCGGAAACATGAATGGGCGTTAAACGGTATACCTGCGATGAGAGCTTCGTGTAATACCGCGAGTCGGTTGCTCCCATGACCAGATACGGCGTGGAGATCGCGCTGGGGTAGAACTCCCCTATCAACCGCTCCATCAACTTCAGGAACGGCGCGTCGGTTAACGAAGCCTCGGATGCTTCATTATCTATAGGCAATTCGATCCGTGCAGACTCAAGTCCAGCAGCGACTGCCAGTTTCTCAAAATGCTGCCCGACGCCCTTGATGGTGTCACCCGGCAGCAGACGAACATTGACCGTGATATTTGCTGTTTGCGGTAGCACATTAGGAGCATCGGAAGCCTGCGCCATCGTGACGGCAAAGGTGCTGCGGATCATCGCGTTCGTAACCGGATTCTTTGCCAGAATGCTTAGGATAAGCGGCCTGAAGAGCCACAGATTGGCAAGCGCCATACGTATCATGAAACCCAGCTCGCCGGCGATATTCCTCAACAACAGCTCAACTGAAGGGGTGAGGCGTGGCGGCAAGGGGTTTTCTTCGATGAGGGTGATAAGACGCGCAGCCAATCCAAGCGCCGTGTGTTGCGGCGGCATGGAGGAGTGACCGCCCGCCCCTGGCACTGATATCCGGTAATCAGCAGAACCCTTCTCGGCAATCCCTATCAGTGCCAGGGGCGGCCTTACGCCCTTCATGGCGCCGGTGATCACCAGACCGCCCTCATCCAAAACTGACTCAAAGCGAATCCCAAGGGATGCCAGATGCTCGACTATCAAGGCAGCGCCATCACGTCCGCAAATCTCCTCATCGTGCCCAAAGCAGAAGTAGAGGTCGCGGGCGGGCTTGAAGCCCTGCGCCATGAGCAATTCGGCTGCCTCAAGATATGCAGTCAGCTGGCTTTTGATGTCAAGTGTACCACGACCCCAGACAGTCTCATCGACCAAAGCACCAGAAAACGGCGGGTACTGCCAATCACCCTCGGTGCCTGTCTCAATCGGCACCACATCGTAATGGGCCAGAAACGCTGATGGCAAAAGACCCTCACCACTGCCCTTCCAACGGTAGATAAGGCTGAAGTTGTTGATGACTTCCAAGCTGGTCTGCTGGTGGAAAAGAGGATAACTCTCCTTAAGGAATGTCAAGAATTCTCGAAACACCTTGGAGCCAACTGCACTGGACGCCTCAGCGCTCACCGTCGGTATCTGGATTGCAGCCTGTAGACGCGCAACAACCGCATCGGGCATTTCCTCGGGCTGCCAATCCGGTATCGACTCCCCTGAAAAGGTCGGAGGCTTGAATGTCAGGGTTCGTATCAAAACAACAGCGACCAAAGCAATGATTGCCACAATGATGATTCCAAGAACAATAATGACGATTAAAACAGGATCCATGTCTGCCTCCACTCGTTTCCAATACTGCAAAGAATTATAGCTCAATGACAAGAGTGGGCAATGTGTGGCAAACTATACCAATGCATCATCTCAGTACCTTTCAGCCACAGGAGTGAACATGAAAGAGAAGAAACACGCCGTCGATATCAGCAGCGACACGAACGACGGCAGCAGTACGGATAGCGACACAAGCATCGCTCGCAACGCCAGCGGCGGCGTCAAGAAAACCCACAGCGCGGACAACGATAACAACAGCGACGGCAGCAACGCAGTCGGCGGTATCACCGGCATCACTATTCGCACGTATGTTACCGCGTTTGTCGTCCTGCTTGTCCTGATGGTCGCGGCGTATGTCCTGACCCTCGTCCTGCCTGCAGGAGAATTTAACCGGACAACGGTTGATGGAGCTGAGGTAATCGACCCCGGCTCATATCATGAAACAGAGGGCAACCTACCGTTCTGGAAATGGATACTCTCACCACTGCTTATCCTCGGTGGCCCAAACAGGGTCATGATCATCTTCCTTCTGGTCTTCCTGCTCGCCATCGGTGGAGCGTTCTACGCACTGGAATCCTGCGGCGTACTCGGTTATCTGATAACCAGTATCGCCCGGCGTTTCGAGAAGAACAATCGCCTGCTGCTTTTCATCCTGCCTCTCATCTTCATGTTATTGGGCACACTCATCGGGTCTTTTGAAGAAGTCATCCCACTTGTTGCCATTGTCGTTGCCTTGTCCTTGCGCTTGGGCTGGGATCGCCTCCAAGGGCTCGGCATGAGCCTTCTGGCGGTAGGCTGCGGTTTCTCGGTTGCCGTCATGAACCCCTTTACCGCTGGAATCGCCCAGACACTCGCTGGTTTGGCGATCTTTTCCGGCGCTTGGCTGCGTATCGTCAGCTTTGTGCTGGTCTATGCCCTGTTGATGACTTTTTTGCTCCTCAACGCGCGCCGTTGCGAGAAAGCAGGCATTAAGAACAGGTTCGGGCTGACTGCCGGAACAACTTCTGTTGCATCAGCCAGTACTGCTGCAACCGCAAACGGTACAACAACCACCGACGTCACCACCGACGTCACCACCGTAGTCGAGAACGGATCAAAGAACCCGATCGGCCGCAAAGAGGACGTTGACCCGCGTTTGTCCAAAGCATTAAAGGCTTTCGTCATCGTATTCGTCATCGGTATCGCAGCAATCATCTCCTGTAGCATCATTCCTCTGCCGGGGCTTTCCGACATCGTCTTCCCCGTCTGCGCCCTGACTTTCCTACTGTGTGGCATCATCTCTCCGCTTATCTGTGGCTGCGGAATGCGGCAATGGATCCTGTGGTTCTTCAACGGAATGAAAGCCATCGCTCCAGGCGCCCTGCTCGTGCTGATGGCTTCTTCGATCAGCTTCATGCTCACCGAAGGCAAGGTGCTTGATACCATCATCTTCTACGCGAACAACTTCCTTGCCGACAAACCGGGCGGCGTGACCATCCTCGGCATCTACGCCCTGATCATGATCCTTGAGTTCGCTATTCCCTCGGGCTCGGCGAAAGCATTCCTGCTTATCCCGCTGCTTGCCCCACTGGTCGACCTGATCGACATCAACCGTCAGCTCCTTGTCCTTGCCTATGTCTTTGGTGATGGCTTTACCAACGTCTTCTACCCAACCAACCCTGCCTTGCTCATCGCGCTTTCGCTAGGTGGCCTGAGCTACGGGAAATGGATAAAAAAGACCTGGCCTTTCTTCGCAGCTCTGCTCATCCTGACCTCGGCTTTGCTGCTGATAGGCTTGGCCATCGGCTACCAGTAGGAATCAATTTGTACACTTTCGCTTGTCACCCCGGGCTTGATCCGGGGCCTATCAGGCGAGTTGTTGGTAGATGGTGTGTGTTGTCCAAAAATTTCGGAGCAACTTGAATGCAACGAGCGTCGTTGCTCCACAAAAAGTGAAAGTGAGCTGTTTTGATCTATTCCTTTTGTGGCCTAACGCCTCAGATCAGTGATAAGGCTTATATAGCCGACACAGCCACAGTTATCGGTGATGTGATTGTCGAAGCTGACTGTTACGTTGGCCCGGGAGCTGTCATCAGAGGTGATAAGGGCTCTATCCGCATCGGTGAGGGAACAGCTGTCGAGGACGGGGTCATTATCCATGCAGTCGAAGGTTCAACAAGCTGCATCGGAACCCGCGTTGTTCTTGGTCATGGAGCGATCATCCACGGCAGCGTTGATGACAATGCCGTCATTGGTATGGCTGCCGTCGTCAGCATTGGCGCATCGGTTGGAGCTTGGGCGATTGTCGGAGAAGGCTCCGTTGTTAAGATGAATCAGGTCATAGAGCCCTATGTTGTCGCAGTCGGGTCTCCCGCCAAAGCTGTCCGCAAGCTTGAGGAGCGGGATATCGCTTTATGGGACGAGGGCAAAGAGGTGTATATAGACCTCGCTCGCAAATGCCTGAACGGAGGCTTGGAGGCTGTTTCAAGGTAGGCGGCTGACAAAAAACATGAGTATCGGCACGCCATAATGTAAATGCAACAACAAATACATAAGTTGTTTGTCGGACAAACGCAGGCAACCTACAACTCCCCTGCTAGGCCCTGAATCAAGTCCAGGGCGACATGGGGTCAAGTCTGGAGCGACATGGATTTCATCAGCGTTATTCTTCTGCCTCCACAGGTGCAGCATCTAGCGGCTCAGCTGGCATGGGGTCGCTCGCTGGCGCTGCGTCAGGCGCAGCTGAAGCGGCGGACTTCTTCTTGAGGACGGCTGCTGTGATGAGGACCGTTGCTCCGATGACGATGATGGCTACAAGGGCGATGATCACGATCAGCTGCCAGTCAAGGCCGTTGTTGTTGGTTACGCCCGGC
>WQXX01000059.1 GCA_009781535.1 Coriobacteriia bacterium
AATCCACCTCTAGACTCCAGATCGAGTCTGGAGCGACATACGGTTCGTCATTGCGAGATCTGCGCCAGCAGGCCGTGGCAATCCATACTACAAGTGCAACAGGCAATACGCAATCGACCTGCCAATTCACAAGCCTTCTGGGCGACAACATCGTTCAACCAGATAGCACTCGTCTAGATTGCCACGTCGTGAGTTTCGCTCACTTTTCTCAATGACGTGCCAGTCTCCTGATAGGCTCCGGGTTAGACCCGGAGTGACAAAGGATTAACAGGTGCCTGCCTAGGCGCTCTCCCTGTGGGCTTTTCTCGTAGTCCGCAATACAACGGTGGGCCTCTGTTCGCTGCGTACTGCCTCGGCGGTGACGACGACTTCGGCTATCTTGTTGTCGCTCGGCAGGTCATACATCATATCGAGCAGGGTGCGCTCACAGATGGTGCGCAGACCACGCGCTCCCGTCCCGTGGGACACAGCCTCCTTGGCGATTTCCGCAAGCGCCGAATCAGTAAAGGTCAGCGCCGCATCTTCGAACGAGAACATGCGCATGTACTGCTTGACCAGTGCGTTCTTGGGCTCGGTGAGCACGCGGACGAGGTCGTCTTCGCTCAATTCCTCCACGGAGCAGATGACAGGGATACGCCCGATGAACTCAGGAATCATGCCAAAAGTGTTGAGGTCTTCTGGTAGGACTTTCTGGAGCACATCGGAGGATTGCTTGTTATGCGACTTTTTGACCTCAGATGAAAAGCCAACGCCCTTGCGACCGATGCGGTTTGCGATGATCTTATCAAGACCGACAAAGGCACCGCCCAGTATGAACAGGATGTTTGTCGTGTTGATCTTGATAAGCTCCTGATGCGGATGCTTGCGTCCGCCCTGCGGCGGTACGGACGCATCGGTCCCCTCGATGATCTTGAGGAGAGCCTGCTGCACGCCTTCGCCGGAGACGTCGCGGGTGATAGAGAGGTTTTCTGCCTTGCGGGCAACCTTATCGATCTCGTCGATGTAGATGATGCCCACCTGCGCCAGCTCGATATCATAATCCGCGGCTGTGATGAGCTTGAGCAGGATGTTCTCGACATCTTCGCCCACATAGCCTGCCTCGGTAAGCGCGGTGGCGTCAGCGATGGCAAAGGGTACCTGAAGTATGCGGGCAAGCGTCTGCGCCAACAAGGTCTTGCCACAGCCGGTAGGCCCGAGCAGCATGATGTTGCTCTTGGCGAGCTCGACTTCGTTATTTTGCGAGGACACTCCCAGCGAGACACGCTTGTAATGGTTGTAGACAGCTACACTGAGGGCTTTCTTTGCGCGCTCCTGACCGATGACATATTGGGAGAGTTCCCGATAGATCTCGTGCGGAGTGGGCAGATTCGCAAAGCTGACGCCCGAAAACGAGGGAGCTTCATCGGGCTCATCGCGAAGGACGTCGTGGTCGATCATCTCTCCGCAGAGTTGTACGCACTCATCACAGATGAATACGTTCGGCCCGGCAATGAGCTTGCGTACCATGTCTTGAGGTTTGCCGCAGAAACTGCAGCACAGCTCATCAAAATCGTCACCTGATCCAAACCCGTTACGACCCTTTGACATCTGCTTCCTTCATCCTTCGCTCGTATTCTTTTACGTTGCTCGCAACCGTGCTGCTGGTTCCTTCGTGTTCCGCACGCAACCGTGCTGATCGCTCCTACGTGATTCGCTGCAACCGTGCTGCTGGTTCCTTCGTGTAACGCCCGGCAGCGCCGGGCATTCCTACGTGTTACGTGCACTGCAACGCAACACGTTCCTATTTGTTGCGCTTGTAGAAGATCTCATCGACAAGGCCGTATTCTTTCGCAGCCTCGGCATTCATGAAATTATCACGCTCAGTGTCGACGTTGATCTTTTCCAGCGGCTGCCCGGTGAGGTCTGCCAGTATCTTGTTCAAACGCTCGCGGGCATACAGTATCTCGCGCGCCGCAATCTCGATCTCGGTCTGCTGACCCTGGGCGCCGCCGCTTGGCTGATGGATCATGATGCGTGAATTGGGCAGCGCGTAACGCTTGCCCTTCGCGCCGGCTGCAAGCAACACGGCTGCCATCGATGCGCATTGCCCGATGCAGATGGTCGAGACGTCGCATTTGATGAACTGTATCGTGTCAAATATCGCCATCCCAGCCGTGATGACGCCGCCGGGTGAATTGATATACAGCGAGATGTCCTTTTCTGGATCGTCGCTTTCGAGATGGAGCAGCTGCGCGACTACGGTATTGGCCACATGGTCGTCAATCGCCTCGCCTAAAAAGACGATGCGGTCGTTGAGCAGGCGACTATAGATGTCAAAGCTGCGTTCGCCCCGCGGCGTCTGCTCGATAACGTACGGGATCAGGGAATTGCTGGTTGGGTATTTCGTCATAATGAAGCCTCCTTCTTTCAGGTTGCCTGGTATGAGCACTATTTCTAAATCCTGCTTCTGAGTCTCTTCTACGTCCCTATTCTGAGTTCTATTACTAAAGTAGCCTACTCGGAATCTTTCTCTGGCGCCTTATCTAAATCTTTCTCTGGCGCCTCATCTGAGTCTTTCTCCGGCGCCTCGTCTGAAACTGTCTTGGCAGCTTTCTTCTTGGCTGTCGATTTCTTTGCGGCAGGCTTCTTCGCGGCTTTCTCAAGCGGTAGTTCTTCTTCTACGAGGGTACCTGGCTTAAAGACCTCAGCGGTGTCACGAAGATGAGCCGCCGCCTTGATACGGGTCAGATCTTCGCGTATTTCTGAGAGGCGACCCTTCTGTTGCCATTCCTTATAAAGACCGTCTGGGTCACTAACTCCGGAGTTCAAAAACTCGTCGTAAAGCTCCTCGTCGGATACGGTGATCCCAAAATGGCGCGCAAGCGAGTCCAACGCCAGAGCAACAGTTGCATGATGGATAGCCTGCTCATGCATCTGTGAGCGGAACACATCTGCAGAAATCTGCCGACTTTCGAGATACTGGTCAAAGGTGATCTTGTTATCCTGCAGCATCTTGAAGAAATCCTGGAAGTTGCTCTGTTCAGTCTGCTTAACCATCTCCGCAGGTGGCTCGCCTTCAAGACGCTTCGCAAGCTGTTGGGAGATGAGAGCTTCGCGATATGAGGCGATCTCTTTCTCTTTGCCCGTAAAAATGGTCTCCGCAATGCGAGATCTGAGCTCGTCAACACTCTCATATTCGATAATATCCTTGACCCAGGCATCCGTAAGCTCAGGAAGGCGTTTTGACCTGATCGACTTTACAGTGACAGTGACTTCGATGGGTTTTGATGCAGCGGCAGCTATCTTTGCGTCGGCGTTGTCTGCGCTGTCTGAGTCTTCTGCGCCGTCTGCGCCGTCTGAGTCGTCTGCTTTCTCTTCTGCTGCTTCATCGGAGGCATCTGTATCGTCCTTATCAGAGTCTTTCTCCTTAAGCATATCTGCAAAACCAGGGATGGGATCAAACGTGATCTCGATTGTTTTTGTCTCTCCAATCGCCATACCGATAAGACCCTTATCGAAGGATTCTGGCATTTCCTTTGAACCAATGGTATAGGGCATTGCGGCATCTTTGCCGGATTCATCGTCTGAGTCTTCGTCAAGCTCATCGTCTGAGTCTTCGTCAAGCTCATCGTCTGAGTCTTCGTCCGTATCCGCGTCTGATTCGTCATCCGTATCCGCATCTGCGTCTTTTGAGGCATCCTTGCCAGAACCTCCCATTATGATGTCTACCTCATCGCCATCCATGGCAGCACGGTCTGTGACCTCGTCGTACTCGACATAATACCCACGCAACGTGTCGATGCGCTGCTGGATCTCTTCTTCGGTGGGCTCAGCGCTCGGCAGTTCGATCTTGACCGGGTCATATGAGCTGAGCGAGAAACGCGGCGGGATCTTTGCCTTGACTACGTAGACGAATGGTTTGCCTTCTTCTACAGGATCGAAGTCGTTGTAGTCCGGACTGTCAAGCACAACAAAACCTTCGCTATCAAGCGCGACCGGCGTTTTGTCCTTGACCAGTTCCTCGGTCGCTGTTATGAGGAAGTAATCCTTGCCGCCATAGTAATTCTCAAGGACCTTGCGCGGCGCTTTTCCGGGCCTGAAGCCTGGTATACGCGCCTGTGCTGCTTTCTTGTATGCCGCTGCTACCTGCTTATCGACCTCAGCGGCATCGATCGTTACTGTCAACTCTATGTTGACACTGTCTACTTGCTCAACCCGTGTTTCCAAAACGTCCAACTTTCTGCTCTACGTACAGGTCTCCCTGCACTGTGGTACACCTCCACACGTTGCACTTGGCAGTCTGCATATTGCAACTCGCTCTCTACGTAAACGCAACGCGGACAGGCTATGTGCCACATGGTTCCAACCGTTTATCAGGATGTTCTTGGTAGCGTTACCTGGTATCTCTACTATAGCACAGTGATGACGAATTGCCGATATCCTCTGCCTTGTGAACGCCCAAATACTGTCTTATGAGCGCCCTGAATCCATCCTGTGAATGCCCTGAAACCTGCCCGACAATCACGCGACGGGCGTCTCCGGGGCATCCTCATGATATACATTGACGCGGTCGCGCCCCGAGCGCTTCGCCTCATACAAGGCAATGTCGGCTTTTTTCATAAGATCTTCAAAATCCGACGGCATCGATTCCACCACTGAGGCAATGCCGACGCTGATGGTCACTGAAAACGAAACGTCATCGATATTGAACACATATCCCTTGATCGTCTCTCGTATCTCTTCTGCAACCTTGATGGCTCCGTGCAGGCGAGTTGATGGCATCCAGATGCATAGTTCCTCGCCACCATAACGGCCACAGACATCGGTGCGACGGAAACGGTTGAGGATGATACTTCCGATGCGTCGAAGTACCTCATCCCCCGTTGCATGGCCATACGTATCATTCACGGTCTTAAAGTAGTCGATATCTATCATGAGCACGCAGCCGGTCTTACTTTCCTGGCGCTGGGTCAGATCAAAGCTTAAGGTTGCATCGCGGAAAAAGGTTACGCGGTTATACAAGCCGGTAAGATCGTCGCAACGCGCCAGTCGAGTCAGCTCCTGCATCATTTTATGGTTCTCTGTATCATTGGAAATCAATATGTACGTACCGGTATGCAGGCCGCTACTCATAATATCCGTGCTCATCGCACTGAGATTAAGCGTTGTCTCGCCCATTCCAAAATCAAAATGATAGGCGTCATTCATCTCGAGCACCTCCAGCGGGATGCGCTCAATCTGGTCAATAGGCGTGCCGATTTTTGCTTCGCTCAGCGAAGGGAAGAACTCTTTGGCATGCTTGTTGTAGTCAAGGAGCTTCCTGTTGCGATCGACGAGGATGAAGGCGCTCTCCATGTTCTCAACAACGAGTTCGCGACCGGTACTCTGCCATTCGTCCTGACGATGCCGCAGAAGGAAGAAGAACATCAGGATCATCCCCATGACCAACGCTGCAGAGGTGGGGTGTAAGCTTTGGGGAAACACCTTAATCAAAGAAAGAATCTGCACAACAAATGGCAGAAGTACTGCAGTAAGGAATAGTGCTGCGCCTTTGAAGCGCCTTTCCATGAAAAAGACGCGCAGCAGATTGTAGATGCCAAGCAGCATGAAGATGGAGATATAGATCAGACAGGGGTAATAGAGGATCCCCGGTGTGGTTACCAGGTAGCCTATGTCGGCTAGCTGCACAAACTCCGCGCCAGAGTAGTAGACGGTCGTTAAGGGATAAGCGACGACAGACCATGAGAATACCAGACCGATAAAGAGAATGATGAATGTCGTTGGGAGAGAATGACGCTTTAAGCCTCGGTAGTCTCGTGAGAAAAGGTAATACGTGGGACCGACGAGCGGTACCCCAAGGTACATCAGCTTCCAGCCGATCAGGGCGCCATCTAAGGTTACAGCTGTGGTCACGAAGAAATATCCTAGAGCATGAAACACCACTGCAACGCTCAGCAGGATAAAATACATCAGACGCTTCTGGCGTAGACGCACAAGCGAAGACGACGTAATAACGATCGCTATTACGGCAAAGATGAATTGAGCCACCGACAAAATCGAAACCACTATCCTCTTCCTATCCAAGAGCAGCTTGTATAATACCACATTCGCTCTGTTGCGGATACGATATATTGCTGGTTTTCCTGCTATTATGCTGTTTTCGCTGTGGATTATGCATTTCTGATATTTGATACCTGCCAGGCTTGAAAACCTGCTTAAACACCATCCGCTGCCTCAGTATTCAGCCTGCATGAAAGGTGCCAGACATGTGACTAATCAGCCTGCATGAAAGGTGCCAGACATGTGACTAATCAGCCTGCATGAAAGGTGCCAGACATGTGACAAATGCGGGTTTATTCTGTTTATTGCGGGACAGATTGCAGCCAGATAGCGGGACAAGTTGCGGGAGAAATTGCAGGCAAATTGCGCGACAAATTGCGGGACAGATTGCAGCCAAATTTCGCGACAGTCACGCGGACAGTCACGCGAGGTCAGTCGTCTAGTTGCGCTTTCTGGCACGCAACGGTATACTTCCCCTTTGTCGCAGTTGAGCCGCTTATAGATACGTCTGAGGCGGTTTTTCTGAGAGTCGATCGCGAGATCGAAG
>WQXX01000060.1 GCA_009781535.1 Coriobacteriia bacterium
ATACACAACATGACGTCTTGTATAGAGGCGTCCTCGCGACGCAGGTAATGCATGTCGTTGGTCGCAACAGTCTTTAACCCCAGCTCTTTTGCCAATGCGGAGAGTTGCTTGTTGAGCTCTCTTTGGGAGATAACCCGTCCGGTAAGAACATTCGTGTCCTGCAAATCGACGGATTTCTTCCGTTCACGGGGGTCGATGACAAGGCCTTGATCCTGCAACTCGATATAGAAATCCCCTGGCGCGAACAAGGCGGAAAGCTCGCGTGCCCAGGTGCGCGCCGCCTGCAGATCCTCGTTTATCACCGATTGCGCGACGATGCCTGCAAGGCAGGCCGAGGAAGCGACGAGTCCTTTTGAGTACTGAGCCAACAGGTCGATGGTCACACGCGGCTTGTAATAAAACGCGTCGGTAGCCGACTTGGAACAGAGCTTGATAAGGTTGTGGTATCCCGCAAGATCTTTCGCTAACAGAACCAGATGGTAAAGCTCCGGCTTTTTGTCGCGTCTGAGCTCACGGTCAGGCGTAAAGTAGACCTCGCAGCCGATGATGGGTTTAACGCCCTTTTCTCTGCAGGCAGAGACGAAAGACGGCACCCCGTACATATAACCATGGTCGGTGATGGCGATGGCTGGCATGCCGAACTCTTTTGCCTGCGCTGCCATATCGGCAACCTTTGTGGCGCCGTCGAGCAGGGAGTATTCAGTATGGTTGTGGAGATGGACGAATCCCATATAACGTAATACCTTATCTATTCATCAACACAGCCACGGAATTGCACCCACTCCGCTCTATCTTGGCACGTCATTGCGAGAAGCGAAGCTGAGCCTGCACTAAGCGAAGCGACGTTTTGTGTCGCGTAGTCGAATGTGTGGCAATCCATTCTCGCTTTGTCTTACCAATTATCAATCGCGCGGAGTCTCTTCAAAATGATCCAAGACCTTACGATACCCGCCCGCTCCATAATTAAGCGACTTCGAGACCCGCGCGATAGTCGTCGCCGAAGCCCCCGTCTGCTCTGAGATAGCGATGTAAGGTTGGTCGGCGTCCAGCAGCCGCGCAACGGTCAGGCGCTGCGCCATCTCGTTGATCTCACGGATGGTACATATGTCTTCAAGCAACGCCGCAACCGCCTGCTCGTCGGTCTGGGATGCCAGCGCGCGATAGAGCAGAACCAGTTCTTCAGCCGTTGCTTTCTTCGTAGAAGTCATGGATGCATTGTAGCAACAAATCACCTGTTTGTTGACGAGGAATCCCCTAAAGAATCCTTCCAGTCACCTTCCAGTCACCTGAGGCTGCCGTGGGCGCCTTGTTTTGGTTTGTCAGAAAAGGTAAGGCCCCGTGGTACCAGCTTGCTGGTACCACGGGGCCTGTGATGAAACGTACTAAATAGTGTGAGCCTCAGCAGAAAACGATCTGTTTTCCTCGTCTGCTAGTGGCAGGTTCCGCACTCAAAGACCTCGTGGTGATGACATGCAAAGCAGTTCTTCTTAGCTTGGGCGAACACGGATTCCGAGGTATGCCCAGTGTGACAAGAGAGGCAGGAATTGACGTCCTCGTGCCCTTCTGTCTGAGGCACATCGTGCGGGTTTACTATCAATCCAAGTATGTCTTCCAGGAAACTGCCTTGAGGCGTCTTTGCTGCTACCTCACCAAGATCATGGCAGCTCAAGCACAGCTGCTCCCCAACCTCGGTCTTTTGCAACATCTCGACCTCTGTTGCCGTCAACCTGACACTATCATGAACCTCCTTCAGACCTGAGCTGTCGTCATGACAGTCGATGCAGCTCATATCTTCCAGATTGAAGTGATAACCAGCCAAATTGGTAAGCTCTCTCATCGAATCTCCCTGCGATTTATGACACACCGAGCAGTCCAACTGTGCTGTCCATGTAAAACTTATGCTCATATAGTCGTCATCATCATAACCATCCGTCGGCAGCTCGATTTTTTGGGGCGCGCACGCACTTATTAGGAATATTGCGATTCCAACCAGCAGCGCCGAGCCGAGCAATACCAACTTTTTGCGAGAGCTTGTAGTTTTCATGGTTACTCGCTTTCCTTCCAGCTCTCCAGCGCAGCTGCGTTGCGGCCGGTGATACGCCCGAATGAAAGACATTCGCTCACGTTGCCAGCGCCCTGGTAATACCAGGCCCAGATCGAACCGAACTCACCTGAACTGAACAGGCGCGGTACAGGAGTGCCATCGTTGCGAAGGATCTGACCATTCTCATTCCTTCTGGGGCCGCCGTTGGTGTTGACCATGACAGGATAGGCCTTTGCTGCATAGTAAGGACCAACCAGGGGTTTCATCGTCCTTGCCTCGCGGTCGAAATCGTGATCCTCGCCAGCTGCCGCGATTGCGTTGAAGTTAGAAACCGTCTTTGCCAACACTGCAGGATCGATGCCGATCTTGCTCGCAAGCTCTTCAACCGTGTTTCCCTTGAAGATGACGCCGGCTGCGATCTCTTTCTCGAAGTTAGCGCTCGGTGCAACGCCCTCTACAACCTCAAGCCATCCGCTTGTCAGTGCGCCTCTACCACCCAGGTAGTTTGCAACGGTCTGATCCATTATCTGCCAGAAGGGAAGACGAGGCCATTCCATCGCCATGCCGTCATTGTAAAAGATCTCGTCACGGCCATAACCATGCATATAATCAGAGGTCTCATTCATGAAACGCTTGCCATATTTGTCGACCCAAAGATGATTCCCGATAACCGACGGAAGCTCGATATCAAATGAGGTGTGCTTGAACTTCTCGCCAAGCGTGGGCATGATCATACCGATTCTTGTGGCCGGTGTTGCTGAGTTCATGTGCCAGAAGGCGATATCGTATGCCATGCAAATCTTATGCACATCGCCGGTGTTATAGGGGGTTCCCCATGAAAGCGCCGGGTAGCGGAGATAGTTGGCGTTCATGATCTTGTCGCCTTCAAAACCACCGGGGCAAAGGATAACTGCCTTATGGGCTCCGAGGAAGATCTCCTGGCCATTGCTCTCGGCTTTGATCCCGATGACTTCGCCATCCTTGTTAAAGACAAGATCAGTCATGGGAGTCTCAAAGAGCATCTCGATGTCGCGTCCATCAACGGTGCTTTTCATTGCTTTCCACACACGAGAATTCCCAAGGCCTTCGGTTGAAATCGCCATGCTCTTCTTCCTTGCATCAGGTGCAGAAGGAGCATTCGGATACTCAATGGAATCTGCAATCAACATGGGTATTCCTGCTACCTCTGTCAGCCAGGTGGCGTTCTTTGACGCCTCGTTGATGTAGGCCTCGACCATGGCTTCTGGGATATCCTGCATATGATACTCAGTAGTTATCTCTTTGAAATACCTGATCGCCGCCTGGATTTCTGAAGGAGTCCAGACTGCCTGTGCGCAGACACGGCTGTTGCCTCCTGCATCCTTTTCTGGTGCCTTCTCGACCAGAATAACACTTGAGCCCTCATCGATTGCAGTGATTGCTGCGCTTAAGCCCGCAAAGCCACTTCCAACAACGATAACGTCGGCTTCTTTCTGCCATTCTGGAAACACTTCGCCTGGTGTGCCCGAATTGTCTACGCAACCTGTCAGGGCACCTCCTGCAGCCACTGCACCGACGGCCAAGATCCCCGTCAGAAATGAGCGGCGATTCAAATCCTGTTTCATTTCTTCCTCCTTCTCGGTGATTGAATACACAGCACTGTTAATAGTGGAGCACTCAGCGTATTCTCGAATTGTTTGTAATGGTGTAAAATGCGTGCTCGAGTGATACCATAACAAGCGGACGCGCATAATGAATCATATGAACGTTATTATCTTTGCTCAATTGAAAGGCTTTTTTTCTCATAGCTTTCTTATGAGATGCCTTTGACCTGCGAAAACGTCAGAGGGTTTGCAACGATGAAAATAGCTATTCAAAGACCGACGGTGCAAAAAGCCAAAGAAATTGCTGGCGCTGCCTTCCTGTGGGCTGGAATAGCTTTCGGTTTCGTGCGCCCAACAACTCAGACCTTTGTTCTTGCCGTAAACATCGGCACTGAGATAAGCATGATAATCTCGGTAATCGGACTGCTGCTCGCTTTACTTGTCATTGGTTTCATGGGTGAAAAGAAGAACGTACGGGCCCTATTCATTATGCATCTCGTCTTTCGGCTCTTGCGCATGGTATTGTTCCTGCTTGCTTTTTTTGAAATGTATCTGCCCGTTCTTTCTGTACTGTACTACCTCCTGGGCAATATGTCTTTTGCCTTCTTCATCGTCGCCTGGTGTCAGTATTGCTCAGAGAGTTCTGAACGCAAGAAGCAATCAACTATCCAGCCATCGATACTGTATGCCTTATCCCTCCTGTTGATACAGCTGTGCCTGCCCTCTTTTTGGGCGGTACTCCTTTCCATCACCTTCTCCATCGTCGGAACCCTCTGCCTGGTTTTAGGCACAGGCACGGCGGAGGAGCAGGAGATAGTTCCTGCTCCTGCAAAGCAGCGACGCGCCGTCTTCTTTTTCTTTGGGATCATCCTCGGTTGTCTGTTGGTGTTCTGCCCACGCTTTGTGTCTCAAGACACACTGGCACTCATCTTAGGAAATGCCTGGGCAACGGTTGCCTGGGCGGTTTTCATCATCCTGGTGGTAACCGCAGTTTTTATCTATTCCAAGGTTCGGAAACGCTCGCGTGTCTTTCCGCCCCTGCTCATCCCCCTGCTTGCCCTGGGGCTTCTCGTACCGCCCTTTTTGGTGTATGGCTTCATCGGAGTATTCCCCATCTCCATTATCTTCGTCGTGCTCAGCACCCTTCTCGTCTTTTCGTCAGGCAACCCGGCAGGCAAGCGGGTGTTTACTTTTTGGGGTCTGACCTTTGTCTTCTGGGAGCGCTCGCTCGGTTTGCTGGGATACGGTCTGGGCGCTCTGGCAACCGCATTCTTTATTAACTCAGTCCATTTCGAGGTGATGGAAGTCAGCTTTGGCATTCTCATCGTTGTGGCGATTATCTACACGACGATCTGCCTTATCACAGTCACGCTTCCTGAGCGGATGCATGAAAGAAAAAGCAGTAAGGGAGGAACCTACGCGCGTATCCTCAATGGAGTCTGCGGGCGAATAGCAGCTGACTACTCGCTCACTCCACGCGAAACAGAGGTGCTTTTTGAGCTTGCCCAAGGAAGGAATACCCCGTACATCAAAAAGAAATTGGTGATCTCGGAAGGTACGATCCTGTCTCATGTTAATCATATTCATCAGAAGCTCGATATCCACACGCGCCAAGAGCTGCTGGACATAGTTCAGCGATATTTAGAAAACGAGCCGCACGATCACGAGTGAGCCTATGCTTGGCGAAGTGGGGTTATCTGGCTTGCTGCGCAAGAGCGGCGGCGGCGGCGTCTGCCTCGGCATCTTTCTTTGAATGACCACTCCCCTGCCCGATAACCACGCCATTCGCCAGGACATTCACCGTAAAAAGACGGCTGTGGGGCGGGCCTTCGGTCTTGATGACCTCATAGGTGGGGGTCACATGGTGCACTTGGAGTATCTCTTGCAGGCTTGATTTTGGATTGGTGGGCTCGAGTGCCATGTCCTCGCTTATCAGCGGCCCGAGCGTGCGCTCGATGAATGCAGCGGCAACATCCAAGCCGCCATCCAAGGCAAGCGCAGCTACGCAAGCTTCGTAGATGTCCTCAAGGGCTGAGGTAAGCCCTCGGTTGCCGGTGCCACGTTCTGAATTCCCAAAACTGATGAGCTCAACAAACCCAAGCTGCTTTGCAAGTTCCGATAGCTGCTGGCCTGAAACAAGCGAGACTTTGATGCGTGTCATGCCTCCCTCATCCATCAGAGGGAATTGCTTAAAAATCATGCGGGAGACCACCATGCCAAGAATGGCGTCGCCGAGGAATTCAAGACGCTCATAGGAGCTACCTGGATCCTCGCTGAATGCGGCTGAAGGGTGAGTGAGCGCCGTTTGGAGCAACGAGGAATCCGTAAAGTGATATCCGAGGATTTCTTCTGCGCAGTCAAGTTGGGTGATAGCATTCATGAGCATGCCCATCCTGTTATATCCGAGGAGCTGTTGTATCTTCGTCCTGTTTCGTGTTGCTGGCTTCAATAGGTTTCGCGGCGGCGGCAATAGCTTCTTCAATTACTTCGGGGAGTCGAGCGCGTATGGTACGGGCAGCGACACGGATCGCGTTGGCAACAGCCGTCGCATTCGACGACCCATGTCCGATGATGACAACGTTATTAAGACCAAGCAAAGGTGCGCCACCGTAGGTGTCCGCGCTCATCGCTTCTTTCAGCTTGGCGAGTTTGCTTTTGACAAGTGCGGCGCCCAGTTTGGCGATAAACGATGAGGTGAGAACCTTTTTAAGCTCTTTAAGCAGCATGTGGACAGAGCCTTCTGTGGTCTTGAGCACCACATTGCCGGTAAACCCATCGGTGACGATACAGTCGAACTTGCCTACCAGGATATCGTTGCCCTCGGCATTGCCAGCAAAGCCCTCGAATTGAGCCGCCAACAGGGCATGAACCTCCTGTGTTAGC
>WQXX01000061.1 GCA_009781535.1 Coriobacteriia bacterium
AAGCTGCGGAAGTGCCGATTCTATTCCCTTGTCACCCCGGGCTCGATCCGGGGTCTATCAGGGGAGTTGTCGGTTGAATGCGTGTGTTGTCCAGAAAACTGGTCGTAAGACGGTTGCAACAAATAATTGGAGCTATAAGGATCGCATAAGGCAGGAAGACATTGATTTATCCAGAAGCGAAACTCTTTACGGTGTCGGACACTGCCTACAGTGTCGAGTTTGGCGACGAGATCAGCGAAGAACTGAGCAGCAAAGTCGCTTCTCTGGTTGCGCTTCTTGATGAGGAGCGCCCTCTGGGGCTTATCGAACTTATCCCCAGTTATCGTTGCGTGATGGTTGAATACGACCCCTTGCTTGTGGACGCTGGGCAGATGCTTGAGCTGCTTGCGGACTGCGCGCGCCGTGCGCAGGGGCGCGTTGCAACGGTGGGGCGGACTGTTGAGATACCCGTGTGTTACGGAGGACAATACGGTCCTGACCTTGCTGATGTGGCGGTTGAAACAGGCTTAAGTGAGCAAGACCTTATTGCGATGCACAGCGCAGGAGACTATCTGGTCCACATGATGGGTTTTACGCCGGGTTTTGCATACTTGGGCGGCATGGACAAACGCCTTGCGTGCTCGCGGCTGAGTACGCCACGCACCAGTGTTTTACCGGGTTCTGTTGGTATCGCGGGCGAGCAGACAGGCGTCTATCCGCTGGCGACACCGGGGGGTTGGCGGCTTATCGGGTGCACACCGCTAAAGCTCTTTGACGCTTCAAGCGCGAGCCCCTTCCTGCTTTCTGGAGGGGACAGGGTGCGTTTTGTGTCCATCGATGAGACGGCTTTTCTTGAGATGGAAGCGAGCGCAGAAGCAAACGAGAAAGAAGTGCTGGTTAATTCTCATGTCGCCCCAGACTTGATCTGGGGCCCAGAGGAAGATTTGTTGGGTACTTGCGTGTGTCCGACTATACGCCAGCAGGTTGATTCTCATGTCGCCCCAGACTTGATCTGGGGCCCAGAGGAAGATTTGTTGGATGCATGCGTGTGTCCGACTATACGTCAGCAGGTTGATTCTCATGTCGCCCCAGACTTGATCTGGGGCCCAGAGGAAGATTTGTTGGATGCATGCGTGTGTCCGACTATACGTCAGCAGGTTGATTGTAAAAAAGCACCGCAGTATTTACAAAAGACGAATAATGGCGTGCGCATCGTGCAGAAAGGCATGCTCACCACCATACAGGATACAGGTCGCAGGGGCTATCAGCGTTTTGGCGTGCCGGTGTCCGGCGTGATGGACTGGTTTGCCTCCAGCCTTGCCAATATCCTCGTCGGCAACAGCGCTGGAGCGCCCCTGTTGGAAGTCACGGTTATGGGTCCCGTTATCGACATACAAGAGGATTGCTGTTTTGCGGTGACCGGCGCTGTTTTTGCGTTAAGACTGAATGGGGAGCCAGTGCCGATGAACAGCTGCGTTGCTGCTCCTGCGGGCAGCCGGCTCGACCTGGGGATGGCGCTGGCAGGCGCTCGTGGGTATATCGCTTTTTCGGGTGGACTTGAGGTGAAGCCCGACATGGGCAGCGCCAGCACCTACCTGAAGGCTGGTCTCGGCGGGCTCAACGGCAAACCGCTCCAGAACGGCGACTGGATAGGGGTGCAGCCCGCAGGTCTGCCGGCAGACCTGCGGGCTGGGTTTGACAAGTGCAACACGGGCGCAGATTTCCTGCCTCCCTATAGCGCATCTCCACAGGTCAGAGTAGTGATCGACGCTCGTCCAGACTACTTTGCTGCGAATGCTGCCAAGGTTCTCACCACCGGCACGTATACGGTGGCACGCGACAGCGACCGCATGGGTTACCGCCTGGAAGGTCCGAGCATTCCATACACCGAGGGAAGCGACGGCAATATCATCTCTGAGGGCGTTGCATTTGGTTCCATTCAGATAGCAGGTGGGAAACCCATCATCCTAATGGCTGACCGCCAGACGACTGGTGGGTATGCAAAACTCGGAACGGTCATTACAGCCGATCTGCCGCTGGTAGCACAGCTGAGACCCGGCGACACACTATCCTTTGCAGAGGTTTCACTGTCGGAAGCACAGGACGCCCACGCTGCCATGCGTAGGCAGCTTGCCGACCTTAAAGCAGCTTTGTCACATTTCGAATTTTGCAGCAAGGGCATCTTGTAAGACTCGAGACAAGCTCAGACCCGAGTGGATCGCCTTCTCATCCATCCATCTAGGAATACTGACCGTGCGCTTTACCGCATGCCCATCCTTGATTTCTGCACACACCATGGACACGAATTCCCTCTCGCCTGCAACAATTCCTTGAATCAGCGAGGCGGCGGGAATAGTTTCTCTCTTGTCTTGAAGATATTGTATCCATTGCTTCAGCGCCGACTGCGCCATACGAAGCGCGCTCCCCAGTGTCTTCGCCTCGCTAATACAACCAGGTAAGTCTGGAAAAGTGATTGTATAGCTTCCGTCGTCGTTAGCACAAAACACTGCAGGGTATATGTATTCCATAGTATCAGCTCCTTACGTTTCATTAGAATACCTTGTCTTTCGATATAATAATACGTAAATTACGTATTATCAAAGGAGGTATTGTAGGGTTTCTGAACGAAAGACACGAGCATTAACTCTTGCAGGGTTTATAATCAGCCTTGTAGTAAATCGTGTGGAGATTGTGTGCCTGTGTTCAAGAAAGCCATACGGAAACCGAGCGTCTGCCTTGAGGAAAGTCGTGTGGGATCGAGTATCTGCCTTGCAGAAAGCAATACGAGAGCATATGTGGTGGAAGGGAAAAGGAAATCGAAGCGAACACAGACACGAATTCAGCCAGCCAAGCGTTCTTGGAACGCAGGGCGCGTGTTGCCCGGAAGGTTATCTTGCTTCGAGGATTGACGCGCGCTGAAGCCCTGAGGCAAGGCAGCCTCTCCGAAAGCCTCGAACTTCCTCCATCGTGTAAAACCTGCCTACCGAATGACGTCTATATCTATCGACCAGAATTGTTGTCGGAGGATAAAAAGGATCAGACCGCAGAGGTGTCGTCAGCATCGTCAGCATCGTCAGCGTCATCTGCAACACCCGCTCCACGTCCCGCCCTCTTTACCTTTCATGGCGGCGGCTTTGCCCTCGGTCATGCGCTGCTCATCGAGAGAGTCTGCATATATATCTGCCGGAAGGCGGGTATTCCGGTATTCAATATCGAGTACCTCAAAACGCCCGAGCACCCTTATCCGGAAGCCCTTAACCAGATCGATGAGATCCTCCAATACGTAGCAGAAAACGCCGGCACTTGGAACATCGACCCCCATCAGTTCTTCCTGATGGGGCTGTCGGCAGGCGCGAACCTTGCCGCAGCATGCGCCCTGCGCGCGCGGGAGCAGAGCAACTATACGATTCGCGGGCAGATCCTGCACTATCCCTATCTTGATGTAGCGACGCCGTTTGCCGATAAAGATCCGGGAGGGCATGTCGAGGTCGATGAGATAACAGAATTCTATAGCGAATTCTACGCGCCAGCCTCGATGCGTTGCCTGTCGTATATATCCCCTGTGTATGCTACTGAGGCAGAGCTTGCCGGCATTGCGCCCACTCTTTGTGTGACGGCAGAATACGATATCTTGCGAGCTGAGGCTACCTTGTATGTGAAAAAGCTCCAAAGCGCTGGAATCGAAGCCGAGGAATTGGTGATGGCCGGCATGTCTCATGCCTATATCGAACAGTGGGCGTCATCTGGGTCGTATGCGAATGATATAGGCGTCGGCCTACCGGGGTCAGGCTCGATTGGGGTTTGGATAGCTGCCATCGAAGCGCTCGATGCAAGCGCCCGTTTCATTAACGCTCACACGAAGTGCTAAGACAATCCGGCACAACCGCGTTTCATCAACGCTCATACGAAGCGCTAAGACAATCCGGCACAACCGCGTTTCATTAACGCTCACACGAAGTGCTAAGACAATCCGGCACAACCGCGTTTCATTAACGCCCATACCAAGCTCTGAAACTACACGGTATAATCGCACCTCATCAACGCCCATACCAAGCGCTGAGATACTACCTATGCCAAGTTCTGGAACTATCTATTTGAGCCCAAGTGGAACTGAATGTGACTTAAAAGCTCAGTGGTCGAAAACGGTTTGGTGATGAAATCCACAACGCCCAACTCATAACCGCGGGCTTCTACTGAAGCATCAGTTGTGCCGGTGAGGAATATAACCGGAATGCGTGCCTGCATCGCATTGGCCTTAAGAAGGCTCAACGCCTCGAATCCGTTCATCTCAGGCATCTCAATATCAAGAAGAATCAGGTCAGGCAAAATCCTTTCCAGCAGAGAAAACATCTTAGCTGCTGACGGCACCGTTAAAACCCGGTAGTGCTCCGCTAGAACTTCTTTGGCCATGGACAGGTTGGTGTCGTTATCATCGACAACGAAGATTGTCCTTTGCATATCTGCACTCCTCCACCACCAGGCTGGGCAATACGAACCGAGACGCCAAACACTATTCATACCATAACATATTCTAACATGGAAAAGGCAAACTTTAACACAATGCTCAAGGTTTGCGCTACCAAATGAGCGCTAACTGCTGATACAAACCGTTGTCGGCAAAGCCAAGGCCCCGACCGTTATCAAATGAGCGCTAACTGTTGACAAAGGCCGTTGTCGGCAAAGCCAAGGCTCCGACCGTTACCAAATGAGCGCTAACTGCTGATACAAACCGTTGTCGGCAAAGCCAAGGCTTCGATAGTATTCCCGCGTACCTACCGAGCTGATGACATTGAGCTTGGTATACCCTTGCGCTTTCGCGATATCGCAGGCGGCTTCGATGAGTTGTTTGCCGAGCCCAAGATGCTGGACGCCCTGCCCTACCTGATTTAATGCAGCAACCCTGCCATACACATGAACCTCCCTGAGCATCGCCTCTTCGAGACCTACGGGCAAAACTGATTGATATTGGGAGACGTACGCGGGCTTTGGCAGGGATAAGCGCAGGAAACCCACGATCCGATTCTGCGGCGTGACCCATTGGAGGAAATACTCATGGGTAGCCGAGGTCTCGTAGGCAAGTGTATTAAGCGACACCTCCTCCACATCGGGTTCGTGTGTGCTGATCTCTCGATACCGAATCTCTTGCAGGCGCCCTCCGGTTTCCTCGATCCGCCGCTCAACCATCTGCCTGAAGTTGGTCTTCCTGTTTCCCACGAGGATGTCGTCAGCAGAGATATCCCGCACCATCCTAGAGATTCTGGTATACGGAGGTGTCGCAAGCGCATCTGCTACCAAGACGTCGAGCAACTCCTCCTCACTATACGGCTGCCAAGTTCCGTCCGTATACAAGCGACAGAGCCGGGCGCTGGCGACAAGCGAACAGGGGTACAACTTGACCTCATCGGGCAGAAAAGCCATATCGGTTACAAGCCGCTGGTAATCGAGTTTATCCTCATCGGGGGAGGAACAGTAGAGGTTTGCCATGAAATGTGCGTGGATCTTAAAGCCAAAGACCCTCAGTAACTCAAAGGTTGTTCGGATCCTCTCCACGTCAAGGGCCCGGTTATTGGCTCGCAGGATGGAAGGATCAAGGCTTTGGATGCCTATCTGGATCTTGGTGCAGCCCAGCTGACGCAGTATCCTCAGATTGTCGCTCGTAACAAGATCGGGGCGCGTCTCAACCGTCAGACCGACAACCCGGTGCTGAGCCGTCTCGTTAAGGCTATGTTGCTTGAGCAGCTCCTCCATGGAGGCGGATTGCATCTGCGCGATGTTTTGCCAGATGCTGTTGTTTTCATACATCTGCTCGAATGCCTGGTTATAGGTAAGCGAGCCGGTATTAACTTGGAGCTGCATGTCTCGTGCGAGCGCCTCCAGCTCCTCCTTGCTGTTGGTAAGCCCTCTGTCTTTGTAAAACCTGTGCCTCATCTTGGATTGTAGCTCGGTTTCATCATCGTCGTTAAGCGCCCTGAACAACTCGGTGACAAACCAGATCTGGTATGCGCTCGGGTAGTCGCTCCACGTGCCCCCGAGCACGATCAGTTCGATCTTGTCGGTCACATGTCCCATCTCGGTCAGCGCCCGCAGGCGGGAAGCGACCTGAAGGTACGGGTCAAAGAAGTTACGCTCAGCCCGCTGGCAGGCAGGCTCCTCGCTCAGATAACTCTTGGGCATGCGTACGTCGTTGGGGCAATACAGGCAATTGCTTGAGCATTTCCAAGGTTTGGTGATGACCGTGATAGTTGAGACCCCCGAAGCTGTCCGCCGGGGCTTGACCCGTAAGGTCTGGAACAGCTGCTTCTCGGTCTCCTGATCGACGTCCCAGCTCGTCCAGCGCCTCGGGTCTGTTTCCTTGACCTTGAGATAATAGGGCAGCAGCTTCTTTTTGGAATGATGCCGTCTGGTGTCGTTGACATTCCTGTTATGCCTGTGGATGATCATGCCGAGGCGCCT
>WQXX01000062.1 GCA_009781535.1 Coriobacteriia bacterium
ATCCCCTGCCAGTGAACAGTGTCATCAGCAGCCATGACAAATGTCACGTACAATTAGCAGCATGGAGCGAATCATCGACAAAGTCATCATCACCATCTGCTGTCTGGCGGTTCTTTTTCTGGTTCCGCAGACGGTCATCTTCATCGTAGGTTTGTTGCTCGCCCTTGCCGTCAGCTCCTTGCAGGAGGTGCCTGCCATCCCTGGAAAGCTCCGGACAAGCGCCCTCATAGCCTACCTTGTGGCAGCGCTTTTCCTTCCCGGTCTTGCGACCTTCATACCATTGATCGCCTATGATTGCCTACGCCTCAAGAACTGGTTCCTCAAACTGTGTTGGGTGGCGCCACTGTGCCTTGCCTTGCGTGAGACCGATTATCTGGTCTTTCTCTTTGTCGCCGTGGTCGCGATGATCTCCTTTGGGCTTTCGTTAAGGACTGAGCGCATCGAGGCCGAGCGTCATACTTATCTGCAGCTCCGCGACGAATTGCGTGAGCTTTCCTTGAGCCTCGAGCAGAAGAACCGCGACCTTCAGGATAAGCAGGATTATGAGGTACGGCTTGCCACGCTTGCCGAGCGCGGCCGTATCGCGCGTGAGATCCACGACAACGTGGGGCATCTGCTCACACGTTCGGTGCTCCAGATCGAGGCGGCACAGGTGCTTCATGCTGATGACACCTCGCTCAAGACAGAGCTTGAACAACTCGGCGCAACGATACACGAGGCATTTGATACCGTGCGGGCAAGCGTTCACGACCTGCATGATGAGTCATTCGACCTCCATACGCAGCTCTTTGCAATCGCACAGAATTCCCCACTTGAGGTCAGCCTCGAATATCAGGTTGAAGATATCCCCGACACGATCGGTTATGGCTTCATCGCCATGGTTCGGGAGGCTGTTGCCAACGCAGCAAAACACAGCGACGCGACCCGGGTCAGGGTATCGGTTGTCGAGTATCCGGCATTCTGGCAACTGGTCGTGCATGACAACGGGAGCAGGAACCCGTTTACGGACGCTGCTGGCGGGCACGCTGATGGGATTGGATTTACTGATGTTGATGGGCGGGATCAGGGCTTTGGACTTGCAGCTACCGAGGTACGCAGCCAGGACTTTGGACTTACAGCTTCCGAGGAGCGCAACCGTGGCGCTGGTCGTGTGACCAGCGAGGAACGCAGAGGTCCCACAGGTCGTGCGGTCGTGGAGGAACGCAGAGGTGGCATCGGCCTCAAGACTATGGAGGAACGCAGGGGTGGCATCGGTCTCAAAACCATGGAGGAACGCGCCCGCAGTTGGGGAGGTATACTGAGAATCGACTACGACAAGGGCTTTCGGGTCTTTGTCTCCATCCCCAAGTTCCAATAAGGACTCAGCGAAAGGTCCGGCGCAAGGTAGGCGAAAGGCTCATTTAATGGATCTGAGAACGGCTCCACGTAAGGCTCGGCGAAAGGTGCATACATGAATACAGAACGTATCCGGGTCTTGATTGTTGATGACGACCCCATTGTCCGTTCATCGCTTGCTACGATCCTGCAGGCGCAGGGCAGCATCACGGTATGCGGGGAGGGCGCGGATGGTCTTGAAGCGGTTCGGCGCTTTGAAGAAATGCTACCAGACATCTTGCTGATGGATATCCAGATGCCGCTCTGTACCGGGCTTGAGGCAGCCGAGTTGATTCTCAGCAGTCACCCGGAAGCGCGCATCGTATTCCTTACCACTTTCTCTGACGACGAATACATCATCCGCGCCCTACGCTGCGGGGCACGAGGTTACCTCATCAAACAAGAGGTTGCACAAATCACGCCAGCGCTTCATGCGGTCATTGCTGGGCAGATGGTGCTCGGCGGAGAAGTGCTCGCCAAGGTCGATGCGCTGATAAGCCCGGCGCACGCGCCTGCGCGTGCGCCGGGCTTATCCTCCCTGGCAGGTCCTCTCACAACACGCGAATCTGAGATCGTCGAGCTCATCGCCCAAGGTCTTGACAACAAGGAGATTGCCGCACGTATCTACATCAGCGAAGGCACCGTCCGCAACCATGTGAGCGTCATCCTCCAGAAACTCCAGCTGAAAAACCGCACCCAACTCGCCGTGTACTATTATCAGAACCTGTAGACAATTCACATGGATTGTCACACATCGCTTCGCGATGTGCACAGTAATATCGATGCATATCGAACTGTTATAAGAATAACCGTCTTATCGGCGCAGGCTGCCTTTATGTAACCGACAGCAGGTTGATATTTGTGTCACTGGAAAAGAAAGGCTTTAAAGAAGAATTCCTTTTCCCTGATATACAGAGTGTCATTTATGGAAACGTATTCAGGCACCTTGACGGGGTAGTTGTCACATTAACGAATATGACAACAATTGGTTTTGTTACACAAGAGCACGATGCTCTGATCGAGCTGGTCAACAGGAAGCTTGCTGAAACACCAAGCTCATGTTTGTAACACCACCGAACGGTAGAAGTGAAGACTGACAGAATGACAGCCTGCTGTGGTGTTAAAAAACTGTCCGCAAAAAACAAATTGAGTTTTTGCTACAAAATCGAAGTTGTGTATAAGCTCAGTACTGATGGAAAAATTTGCTTTACTCACCGCAATCAATCTACCAGCGATTATATAAATCGCACAGCCTCGCCAAACCCTCGTCTGAGACCGAGACCGCCGACGCCCTAGGCTAAACCCAGGAATTCCT
The DNA here is from genome assembly GCA_009781535.1 of Coriobacteriia bacterium. GTDB lineage: Bacteria > Actinomycetota > Coriobacteriia > Coriobacteriales > UBA8131 > WRHU01. Next base: position 2,690 of record WQXX01000062.1, read on the forward strand.
GGGTTTAGCAATGCACAACTTCGAATTCGTAGCAAATACGCCCTCTATTTTTTGCACAGCCCGAACATCCATCTGACAACGGGTATCCGCCTGCACAGCTCATAGGTCGCATAGGTCAGAAGTACTGCCGACACAAGGATCAGAGGGAACTGAAGAACAGGGTTGTCGTTGAGCTTGAATATGAAGAACGCCACGACGACGATCCACGACTGATGGAACACATACACCCCAAAGCACGATTTTGAGAGGTAGCTCGTGACCTTGTTGCTGAAATCGAGGTAGCGCCTGCCCATCCCTAAAAGCGCCAGTATCGATAACCAGGATACTTCCTCAAAGAATTGACCGTCGAAGTAAAGAGATACCAGTAAAGCTACAATTGCCAGTCCCAGCAGCAGGAAGCGGTACCTGTCCAGCTTCTTGAGCACGTTGTCGTTTGCAAGGAAGAAATACCCCAGCAGGAAAAACGACACATACTCGCCCGGGCTCTTGCCGCCGATATCGATATGGCTCCCGATACAGGGCAGGAGTCCCATTACGAGTATCACCACCAGCGGTATCCTGTCACCCAGAGTCCCTTTGCCTTTATTCTTGTACAAGACCATGAACGGCAGGCACACGAGAGAAAAGACAACAAGGAAAAGGATGAACCATAGGTGTCCGGTCGTCCATGCCCCGTCGTAGCCGCTCATATCAGTGACCGTAGTGAAGTAGTCAAAGTAGCTCGCCTGCCCATTGAAGAACAAGCCCGCCAAATATGACTGGATGGGAACAATGAGCAACATCCCAAACACCAGAGGCACCAGCAGCTTTTGCACCCGCTCCTTTGCGTACGCGCCTGCGCTCCGCTTTTCCAGCGCATAGCGTGAGCTGATGCCGGCAATGGCGAACAGCAACGGCATCATCCAAACGCTGCAGAAACCGATGTATATGCTGGGGAAAACCAGTTCCTGCCCATGGATATACCAGCTCTCGCCCCAGTTGTTGTATATCATGCAGACGTGATAGACGACGATCATCTGGATACTGAAGGCCCGCAGATTGTCGATATAATGCCTGCGATTGGCTGTTAGAGATGCCGCTCCATGTTGACCGGTGATCTGGCTTGATTCGGCGCCTTGGGTCAATTCAGTCATTTCCGCGATCCCCTCTTGTTATTTACCCAATTCCCTCTGTTACCACTCACGCCTACGACATTACGAATTATGGCGATTTGAAAGCGCTATAAACCTCTTGCCACCATGCTACGGTTGCGGAGGCGATTGCGCCAGCAATTCTGCTTTGCAATTATCCAAAGCAGTAGCAACTCTGCTTTGCACTCATCTGTGGTTTGTGTGGAATGGAGAACTCCCAGCAACTACTGGTTTCTATTACAGAGGAAGTGGGGTCGTATCAAACATCACAATACCTGGTTGAGTTTTTTCATAAATGAGAAAAAACTATGTCGATTTGAGAAGTTTTTTCTCAAATGAGAAAAAACTTGATTCTCCCCAAGCTTTTTGGTATCCTACACGAGAAAGGATGTGGTCTACCATGGTGCAACGAAAGGAATACCTTGATTGGCTTATACGCTGGCGCGAACAGCAGCTTATAAAGGTGGTAACCGGAGTCAGACGATGTGGAAAATCCACGCTGCTATCTCTATTCATGGACTATTTACGACAAACAGGTGTTGCTGAGGAACAAATCATCTCTATCAACTTAGAAGACATTGATAATGAACACTTGTTAAACTACCAGGTGCTGCATACGTATGTGAAAGATCGGCTATGCAAAGACAGCTTTACCTATGTCTTCATCGATGAAGTGCAGAAGTGTCCTCAGTTCGAAAAAGCAGTTGACAGCCTGTTTATCAGGAACAATGTTGATATATACATAACAGGTTCAAATGCACACATACTTTCAAGTGAGCTTGCGACATTGCTTTCGGGAAGATATGTGGAGATCCGCATGCTTCCCTTGTCATTCGCAGAGTATCTGGAATTTGCTAAAGACAAGAATGATCTCAAGCGCAGCGACATTGTATCGGAGTTCACTGACTATCTCCAGTTTGGCTCATTCCCCTATGTAGCAACACTTCAAAAAGATAAGGCTGCCATCAGGGACTATATCGAAAGCATATATAACACCATTCTAATAAAGGATGTTGCGCGCCGAAAAGGGATTAATGATGTTCCTGTTTTGGAAAGTATCGTACGATTCCTGTGCAGCTGTATCGGTAGTCCAATATCAGCAAACAGAATCAGCGATGCCATTAACTCAAGCGGCAGAAGGATTTCGGTTAATACGGTCGAGGGCTATCTGCGTGCATTGACTGACAGCTATATATTCTATAAAGTCGACCGTTTCGACATCAGGGGCAAGCAGTTCTTGAAAACCCTCGGGAAGTATTACATCGTCGACACCGGGCTCAGAAATATGCTTGTTGGTTCAGGCAGTATAGAATTAGGGCATCTGCTCGAAAACGTCGTTTATCTCGAATTGATCCGAAGGGGGTATCGGGTCAACATTGGAAAACTCGCAGAAAAAGAGGTTGATTTTATCGCAGAAGATTCTTTGGAAATGGCTTACTATCAAGTCTCTGCTTCCACGCTTGATGAGAATACATTAAGACGTGAGCTTGAGCCATTACAAAGAATCTCTGACAATCATCCTAAGCTTTTATTGACTCTTGATGATTACCTGCCAAATGCAAATTATGACGGGGTGATAAAAAAGAACGTGCTTGATTGGTTGTTAGAAAAATGACCGAAAGAAAAAGTGAAGAAGGGCGATAGAGCCATCTGTAAACCACTTCCCTGCACACTGAAAGACTTCTTTCAGTAGCACGGTTTTTCTCATTTATAAACTTGTATTTGGCTCAGGTGCTGGAGCGGCGGAGCCATTCGTAGGCTACGGCAGTGAAGGCTTGCGCGACATTCAGTGAGGAGGTAAACCCAGCCTGTGGCAACTTGAACTCGAAGTCGCACACCTCGCGCGTCAGACGCGCAAGCCCGGTATCTTCCGCCCCCATAACCACGACGACGCGACCTTCGAGCGGCACCTGCCAGAGAGTCTGCTTGGCATGCTCGGTGGCGCCGGCGACCCAGAAGTGCTCGTCTTTGAGGCGCTTGAGTGCAGCCGCGATGTTTGGCTCACGTGCGACTTTGAGATACTCGACGGCGCCTGCCGAAGCGCGGTATACACCCTCGTTGACCTGTGCCGCCCGTTTGCTGGGAATCACCACACCGATCGCGCCAACAACCTCGGCGCTGCGGATAACAGCGCCGAGGTTGCCGACGTCGGTTATGTGATCAAGCACGACGATGAGCGCATCTTTCTTGTCGCGCGCCAGATGGATGAGGTCGAGCAGCGTCGCGTACTCATACGTATACGGATTGCTTGAGCTCTCGAAGTTCATTGCCTGTTGACGCCATTCGCTCATGATTGCACTCCCCCATCTGCCAGAGGTACTTTTTGTTTCTTGCGTTTCTTCACACATTCGGAAAGCAGGAACTCGATCTGCCCATTGACCGACCGGAAATCCTCGTCCGCCCAAGCCGCAATCTCCCTATAGAGATTATCGCTCAGGCGGAGCGGGATCTGCTTTTTTGTCTCAGAGGATGCCATGCTTGTTACACCTCAATGTTGCTACCCTAGGCTGCTGTTAGCACATAATACCGCTTTTTAGGAGGC
>WQXX01000063.1 GCA_009781535.1 Coriobacteriia bacterium
GGTTATTATGCCAACAAGTATGACGTTGACATGAACACCTGTTTCAGCAGGGCTGATAACCGCATAACAGAAAGTATCCTTTCTGCATTCAGCCAAACGGTGAAAGGATACAACTCGGTGAGTCTGAACAGCCAGAACACCAATCTCAAAAACCGAAACGCCAAGTATGCGCTTTTTCCCATATGGCTTCTGACCACTGTGTGGAAAGATAAGGAATATATATTTGCGATGAACGGACAGACCGGCAAACTCGCAGGAGACCTGCCACTTGATAAGAAAGCTAAGCATCTTTGGTTCTGGAGCATTCTTCTTGGATTAGGAGCAGTATCCACCGTGTTAGCAGGACTTAGCAACTACATCGTCATTGCAACTGCTGACGATCCCCTTTTTGATACTGTCAACCAGACATTGACAACGAACGACCTGATCGTTTGGGCTGTTATAAGCTTAATTGGCGGTTCAGTCATAGCTTATTTTGTCACTGGCAGAATGCAAAGGAAACTCAAGACGGCGCGAATGAAAAAACATGCGTCTGACTACATCCAACCAGGTAGTTTTCTTATAAGCTTTTCCAACGAAAAGTTCTTGGGCAAAAATGTCTCCACATCCTCAAAAAAGTCACGATGAAGCTAGCAATAATCGGGCTTCCCGGATGAAAAACATCGGCTGGACTAGTGGTATACTCTGGCTGATTGGCTCGTATAACAAGAAGAAAAGGGGCAGGACTATGGAATTCACTCTTGAACAAGCACGCGATGTCGCCGTACAGCTGGGCATCGACTTTTCCACAAAAGGGTATACGTTGGAAGAATTCGCCTTTGGCATGAATGTGGAGTTGGAGCACGGAACAGCAGACCCATTCACGAATGTTACCAATGACGACCCTATCGTGACGGGCAAAATCGCTCTGGCGCATCTTAACGAAGTGCCGATGTATTACAACGAGAAGATCGGACTGGAGGTCTGGGAGCATCTTTTGGAGCACCTGCCTGCCGATGCCCCTCGCAATGGTATTGAGATTGTCTGACCTATCAACAGCACCGAGCGCCCGATGAAAAGACAACCGTCATCGGGCTTGCCGCAACGATAGCTTTACTGAATAATCAGAGTGCCTGGCACACTGGGCAGAAATAGACGTTCCCACCGAGGTAGGCTTTTCTCACGATACTGCTGCCGCAGCAAGGGCAGGGTTCGTCTTTGGTCTTATTCGACAGGATAGTCTTATACCCGCCGGAAGTCCCGTACAGGTCCCTTTCTACGTCGCGACCTCCCTGAGCAGTCATGGCCGCCAGTCCCTCAGTAACACAGGAAAAGAAGGTGTCGAAGTCGGTGTCTTTGAGATCCTGAAGCTTCTTTTGCGGGTGCATCCGGGCATTGAACAGGATGTCCTGTAAAACGCCGTTGCCCAAGCCGGGAATCCGCTGCTCGGTAGCCAGCAGCGCTTTGGCGCTCAGCTTACCGCCCGCTTCGTCGACGATTGCCTGAAAATATTCCCGCGTGAACTGCTTTGAGAGAGGCGACGGTTTATCCCTCGCTACCTGATAATAGAAGCTATCGCTTTCTCCAAAGGGATAGATCATCATTGCCCCGTACATGCGCACAGTGCAGTAAAACCCGCTGTTATCCTCAAACCTGACAAGGAGCTGGTGCTTTTCGGGGTCTTTGTCATTGGGCGACAAGAAACGCGGCGTCGTGCCGTCACCAAACACAAGATGCATATCGCCTAACACCAGCTCCACATTCCCACCGAGCGCATTGACCGCGTCGAGGGTTTTGCCTTCAAGCATTTCCGGATACGCATCAGGGTCATGGTTATAGAAGGCAAACCCGTGTGGAGTCTGACGAGCAACAACTCTAATAGCTCTTTTCCCAGCGAATTCCGCAGCAATCTGTTTGGCAAGGGTAATGGCTTCGGGTATCTCAATCATAGCGACGTCCTCCAATTCAAGATATATGGATGGTATTGGCAACGTGGATATCGGTTTCGCAATGCTTTCGGTGTTGTAGGATAATGGTACCTTGTTCCTCTCCTCAGTTTTTTGAGAGCTTGGATAACAACTATCCCCTTCTATGATTGGAGGAGGTTTTGGCAAGAGTAAAAACGATACGTAGCGGCGGGCAAACAGGAGCCGACAGAGGAGCGCTCGATGCAGCAAGGAGCCTGCATGTTCCTATCACCGGATGGTGCCCTTTGGGGGGCTTGGCTGAGGATTATCCCGATCCACCTGGTCTGCTGCTTGTCTATCCGGAATTGGTTGAGACCCCTTCAAGAGACTATTACGAAAGAACGGAGTGGAATGTCCGCGACTCAGATGCAACGCTGATTCTGTTGCCGCGCGAGGTGATTAACTCGCCAGGAACCAATTACACCATAGATATCGCCCGTAAGCTCAGGCGGCCCTATCTTGTTATCCACGATTTTGAGGCTGACCCTGTTATTGCCTGGCTTGACAACCTTGGCGATGATCTTGAGCTCAACGTTGCAGGACCACGAGAACGGTTTTACCCAGGCATGCATGACATGACGTTTAGTCTGATTACCGAGTTGCTTGAACACTATTCACCCAAGCCATCGTGCATGAATGTCGTGATTATCAACGAGAAAAAGAAAGGCTTCCTCGACTTGCTGCTCTTGGCTGATGAGCAGGAGGATATGATCGATACATACTTGGACAGAGGTGTGCTGTTTGCGCTTTATGACGATGATTTGAAAGGGATCTGTGTTGTAACGGATGAAGGGAACGGCACCTTCGAGATACAAAACCTGGCGGTTTATCCGCAGTATCAGAATAAGGGATACGGCAGGTATCTTATAGACTATGTGTGCGACTACCATAAGGAAAATGGCACGACCATGATCGTCGGGACAGGCGACACCCCTGTTATCGTGCCCTTTTATGAGAACAGCGGCTTTGTGTTCTCACACCGCATAGAGAACTATATCCTTGAGCATTACAACGAGCCCATTTTTGAACACGGGGTGCAATTGAAGGACAAAGTGTACTTCAAAAGGGGCTTATAGCGAGTCTCGCTTTCTTTATAGTTCTATCCTCATGTGTAATCGCTTGTTCCATCTAGAGAAAACAGCGCGTACAAGGGGATGCTTCGTATGGCGCCATCTGTTCCAAAGTTACGCGCAGATACCCTCAGAATAGTCGGAGGCTTATAGCGCTCCTGGAACACACGCATACTGGAAGACTTCTTGTTCCTACCTGACTTGACCTCCAAAGGCATGATGCACTCTGTGCCGGTGAGCAGGAAGTCGACTTCAGCTGTATTGCCTTCACGCCAATAGAAAAGTGGGTTCCTTGCGGCGAGAAGTTGGGTTGCCACGTAGTTCTCAATGATGACTCCCTTGAAGAAAAAGTCGTTGTCAAGGAGAAGCTGTTGATAGGGCAGTCCGACCGCATTACACAAAAGACCGCTGTCGCTCAAGTAGAGCTTGAAGTATCCATCTGCCTGATAGACTTTCAGAGGAATCTGAGGTAAGGTAACCATGTTGCAACGCAGGACCATTCCGCTTGAAACCAGCCACTCAACAGCGGTTTGGTACTCGCGGGCACGGGCACCTTTCTCAATGCCTGAGTACATGAACTTATAAGCGCTATTGCCTAACTGCGACGGTATCGAGTCGTAAACCGCCTCAATCTTTATGCTCTCAGCTGTACTGCTGACATAACGTCGCATGTCCGCAAGATATGCTCTGCGAATGTTTTCGAGTAAGGCGGTGTTGAGAGCAAGGACACGGTTACCATCAGCCACGAGGCTAGCGACGACCTCCGGCATACCTCCGCAGCACAGGTAGTTTCGCATCAACCCCAACGCCTTGTCATGTAACGGTGTCAAGAGCGGCTCACTGGCTGCTGAACATCTCCGTATCTCCCAGGCAAGAAGATCTTCACCCGTAGCCCATAGATACTCCTCGAAGTCCATAGGCAGCATATCGAGCATCTCTACTTTGCCAACAGGGAATGGTTTTTTCATGCGCTTGAGTTTGACTCTAAGAAGCGAGCCGGCACAGATGATCTTATAAGGCACTGGCGACTCAGCAAAATACTTCAGTGATGCGATAAGCCCCTCAGATTCTTGGACTTCGTCAAAGAACAGAACGGTATGCTCAAAGTCTATGGCAGAACCATGAAGGATCTCCAGCTGCGTTATCTTGGTTTCTGTTGGGATGTCACGGTCGAAAAGCTCACGTATGTCAGCACGATCATAGAGATTGAATATCAGATACTGAAAGCGACCGCTACATTCTTGTCGCAGGAATTCCTCGATGATCCAGCTTTTTCCTATCTGTCGTGCACCAACGACAAGAAGGGGCTTTACGAATCCCTGTTCTTTCCAGAATACCAACTGATCATAGATTTTGCGACGCATATGTATGCTCCATTTTCACAATTAAAGCCAGTTAGGGCGATTATACACATTTTTTGTGATTTTTGCAGGTCACAATTACACATTTTTTGTGTAATTTGCTGCTCGTGTTTACACATTTTTTGCGTAAACTCAATATGTAGACTTCAGAACAGCTTGCCGCATTACATATCCCAGAGAGGCATCATTTTGATAATAGCCACTTTGACACAAAATCCACGTACTTGCTCTTGAAGGCAGTGATTAGTTCCCAATCACACTCTTTAAGCAGCTGGGCGAGCTCATTCTCACCGATTCCCTCCAGAAACTCAGAGTAGCTTAACGGATACAGATTTGCAAAATCAATGAATACACAAATTCTGCTAGGAGTTTTTGTGATTTTCAACAAATTCTACAAGGAGATTTTACGTATTCATAGGATTTTCTGCACGCTGATTTTGTGAAGTAAGCTTTCTCTTGCACAGCACCGATTAAAGAAGCTCCCGTATCATGAGCCATCAAACAGATAGACCCGTGTTTCATACGCGCGGGCGACAAACGAATTGCCCTCGACAAGATTATCCTTGTAATTGGAAAGCAGCAGCTCGCCCTTGCTCAAATCGAAGCCTTTCGGAGCCTTGAACCTCTTTGGCTTCTCCGTAAATGAGCAGACCACCAGGATCCTGTCTCCCTCGAATCTGCGCTCATAGGCAAAGATTGACCCGTTCAACGGGCAGTGCTCCCGGTAATCGCCCCAAATCAGCGCCGGCTTCTCCTTCCTGAGCCGTAAGGCTTGCCGATAAAAGCCCAGGAGCGAATCGCTGTCTGCGGCTTGACTGGCAACGTTGACATCGAGGTAGTTCGGATTGACGGCAAACCAAGGCTTACCAGAGGAGAAGCCGGCGCTGGTCTCCGAGCTCCATTGCATCGGGGTCCTTGCCGACTCCCTGCTCGCCCGGTGGATCAGAGCCATCTTCTTCGCCTCGGCTTGCCGCGGTCGCCTTTTGTACTCGTTGATCGTCTGGACGTCTTTGTATTCGTCTATGGTCTCAAGGGCGATGTTGGTCATCCCGATCTCCTGACCCTGATAGATAAAAGGCGTGCCCTGCTGGAACAAGAACGAGGCAGCGAGCATCTTGCCGCTCTGAACGCGGTACTGTTCACTTCCAAAACGGCTGATGCTTCTTGGATGGTCGTGGTTTTCGAGATACAGCGTATTCCATGCCTTGCCGTTGAGGTGCATCTGCCATCGCGAGAATGCCCGCTTGAGCTTCCGGAGCGAGAAGGGACGCGGATAGAAATCAGTGAACAGGCAATCCGCCTCCATATGTTGGAAATGAAACATCAGGTCAAGTTCCTTCGCGCCATCCTCGGCGATGTAGGACAAGGCGAGCCGCGGTCTCATCATAGGAGCTTCCCCGATGGTGATGCAATCATAATGATCAAACACGTCACGCTTGAACTCACCCAGATACTCATGTACCCGTGGACCGTTGTTATAGTGCCGTATCCCTCTCGCGGCAGGCATCAGCCAGTCGTTCGGCAGACCGTCGGCTTTGGAGATGAAAGTGATCACGTCCTCGCGGAAGCCATCAATGCCAAGGTCCAGCCAAAACCGCATGATCTTCTTTACCTCCTCGCGGACCAGAGGGTTGTCCATGTTCAGGTCAGGCTGCTTTTTCGCAAACAAATGGAGATAGTATTCGTCAAGCTGCTCGTTGTATTCCCATGCCTTACCTTCGAACAGGCTGCTCCAGTTGTTGGGCAGTCTTCCGCCCTGTTTTCCGCCCGACACTCCGACTGGCTCTCCGTCCGCTTTTACGCCCAATCGTCCATCTTGTTTCCCGCTCGACGCTCCGCCCGGTTTTCCACCCAGTCTTCCGCCCAACCGTGCCTTCCTCCAATAATAGTAATCGTGATACGGACTGTTCCTGTCGGCGATGCCCGCCTTAAACCACTCATGCTCGCTTGAGGTGTGGTTGACGACAAGA
>WQXX01000064.1 GCA_009781535.1 Coriobacteriia bacterium
ATAGCGCCGTTGAAGGTTGCGATGCGCTGGATGGGCGCTTGACCGAGATACGCTTCCATCCCCTCATCGGCTGTGATGACACACAGGTCGCAGGGGGTTTCGGTAAGCGCTGGGTCGATGAGTGCGCGCAGGGCAGCGTAGAGCGGAGGGAGCTGGCTGAGTGTGGAAAGACGGTGCGCGTAGGGAGGATTGGTGACCACAAGCCTCCGATCTACGCCCGGCGCGCTGGTGGAAGCATTGCCAAACGTTCCTGGGGAGCTTGTATCGTGTTGGCTGATAGAGGTTTCATCATGCACACTGTCTTCATGCCCGCTGTCTGGGGCTTTGCTGTGCGCGGAGATAAGGGCTCCGGCATCATTCACATCGGCAACCGAAAACGAGATGGCAAACTCGACTCCTGCGCGCCGGGCGGAGGCGCGAGCCACCTCGACAGCTATAGGGTCGATGTCGCTTGCCAAGATCGTCGATGCAGATGATGCTACAGATGACGCTTCAGATGACGATGAAAATTGTTCATGGGCAAACTCAGCACGGTTGTCCGCCTCATCTAAAAGATCGACCCAGAGATCCTCATCGTGTCCGAGCCAACCGGTAAAACCCCAGTAGTCGCGCAGCGCGCCCGGCGCTCGGTCAAGCGCTATAAGCGCAGCTTCGATGACAATGGTGCCAGAGCCGCACAGGGGGTCAAGCAGCAGCTCGTAACCCGATGCCTTCTTGTGGTTCTCGGCGGTTTTGTCCATGCCCCAACCAGCAGCCAGCAGCATCGTCGCAGCAATCGTCTCACGCACAGGGGCGATGATATGCCTGCTCGGCACACGGTATCCACGCATATGGAGCGGCTCACCTGCCAAGTCAATAGAGACCGTAGCACGCTTGTTATGGACCAGCACGTCTATACGCACATCGGGTCGATCCTTCTCAACCGAGGGACGGATCCCACATTTCTCACGAAGGCGGTCGCACAGGGCATCCTTGACCTTGAGAGCGATGAACATCGTATCCACCAGCGCTGCATTGCCGCCACGAGCGCTTACCGCAATGGTGCGCGCTGGGTCGATGTGCGACTCCCAGTCGATCTCTAAAACCGAAGCATAGAGCTCGTCGGCGTCAAGAGCCGCAACACGCCCCAAAACGAGCAGTACACGACTGGCAATGCGCGACCACAGACAGGCGCGATACCCAGCCTCAAGAGTGCCGAAGAATGCAACCCCTGCCTGAAGCGGACGCACCCGCTGTGCTCCCAGTGAGGTGAGCTCAGCGGCAAGCAGACCCTCTGTGCCACGGGCACAGGAGCCGAAGAATTCATATTGGGGTGTAGGCTCAGTTATCATAGCGTATTGAAGGCTTGCCTTCAGTTCGAGGAGAAGTATCCGCCCAAGTGGGGAAGATCATCATCCTCGTCTTCATTATCAGGAAAATCGTGGCTGCCGTGGGCAGAGCTGCCGTGGGTAGAGCTTCCGTGGGTAGAGCTTCCGTGTAAAGAGCTGTCATGGTGATGGTCGTGGTGGTCGCACTCAGGGTCATCGCAGTCATCATCGTACATGTCGTATCCAAGCCCGTTCGCCTGTTCATAGACGTCCATCGCGCGCTGGGCCAAAGCCCAATCCAGCCCCTGCCCGATGCAGTACTCCTCCTCACGATAGACCAGCGCCAGAGCCTGAAGCGCCTTGGTCGATCCGCCGACCATCATCAGCAGGTCATAGAGCTGGTGCGCGGTCTCGAGCACCGGAAAAGCAAGATCGAGCTCGTCAGCAGCATCAAGGGCAATGGAAAGCTCGTTGAAGAAGGGCTCAATGGGAGAGCCGCTGACGAATTGCTCATCAAGGATCAGTGCTGCCCAATGCTTCATCATGGGAGTGACATGCGGGTCAGAAGCAAGCAGCGCTGGGATACTCTTAATATCGATATTGCTGTTAAGCGCAAAAGTGAGCATCTCCACAAGGCTCATAAGCGCGCCTGTCTGCGAGATAACCGTGACAAGCTTGGCCGAAGCACCCGCCCCGGGCAAGCCGACAGGAAGTACACAGGGGCTTATGGCCTCAAGTATCGGACGAACCTGTTCGATGGCAAGCGGCTCGCCTCCGACAAACAGGCGTATGGCGCCAGCTGTAGCACTATCAGCTTCACCATCATCCACCGCAAATGGCGCCTCGATGAAGTAACAGTCGTGCACCGACGCGAGGGCATACAACTCGCGTGCAAAGCGAGGCGTGTTGAGCGTGAGGTCGATGATGTAGGTACCAGGTCGAATACTTGCTAAAATGCCGCCTGAGCCGAGATATACCTCTTCAATCTCCTGAGGGCTTTCGAGCACGGTGATAACAAGATCTGCGGTAGAGACGACCTGGGCGATGCCTTTCATACGGGCCTTGCTCCGCGAGGTCTTGAGAGCAAAGCCTGAAACCTCAAAACCTGCTGCCTTGAGTTTATTCAAAAAAGCGTCAGCCAGGTCATCATGCCCAATGACGCCGATATGCTGCATTTTATTGCTCACTACTACTTGTCCGTCCACTCACCGCATTGGCAATACGATCGCTGATAGAAAGACTCTTACGACGGTCAGGGCCCCAGAACACCACGGCGATCATACCCGGCCCCACATGCGAGCCGATGACCGGCCCTATCTGTGTTTGCCATATGACGACGCTATTGTTGGTGGCTGCAAGCACGTCTTCTGCAAGCTCCTCTTGCTCTTTTAGAGCATCGGCAGATACGACAAACACGGTCTTATCGTTGCCCTTGTAGCGATCTTGGAAGAGCTGGATCAGCTGTTTGATGGATTTCTTACGGCCGCGAGCTACCCCGTGCAAGGTCAGCTTTCCGTCGAGATCATAACTAACGATAGGCTTGATATCGAGCTTTGCCCCAGCAATCGCTGCTACATCCGGGATACGTCCGCCGCGCCGTAGGGATTCGAGGTCAGGCATGGTAAAGAAGCCATGTATGTGATAGCGCGCTTCTTCAGCCCATGCAACGATCTCTTTCGCAGTCAGCCCACGGTCAACCTGGCGGACTGCCTCCATGACAAGCATACCCTCGGCAGCAGACGGCAACTTGGTATCGACGACGTATAACTCAAACCCAGGGTGGCTTTCCATAATGTCGCGTGCAGCGACTGCCGCTGTCTCATACGTCCCAGAAAGCCCAGAGGTAAAGACCAGGTACACCGTAGGTATACCTCCAAGCGCGGCTCGCTCGAAGGACTCGATGATCTGACTGTACGGGACCTGCGCGGTCTTTGGTTCTTCGCCTTTGCGCATACGCTCGTAGAATTCGTGAGAAGTCATCGTCACACCCAGGTCGTCAAAATGCTCCCCATCGCTCATGGAGAAGGTGAACTTGATAAGTTCGACCTCGAAGGACTCGACCAGATCGGCGGGAAGATCACAACAGCTGTCGATGATTAGATTGCATTTCCGGTCTTTGGTAACCACAGCGTTCTCCTTTCCTGTCTTGTTGGTTCTCTCTATCTGGATGATGCATACACGCCTGAGAGGTTCGTCAGGCATATTGATCCATCAGATTGATGGATCTGTTCGGTGCATAAATACGTCAAATGTCGCAGGTTGTCAGGTACTGAATAGCGACTGGCGTCAAGCACTTCTTACAAAGATATCATTTTACAACAATAAGGCCCGTGATTGGGCGGCGACAGAATCTGCTATCACTTATTTGCTATTTGCTTTAACAATTTTGTGACCCTCTCAGTTGCAAGCGAAGCCTCGCCGGCTTGGGCGGCAACAGCCATGGAGGCGCGGATATCCGCATCGCCCAGCAGCAAGTCGAGAAGCTGGATAAATACGGGCTTGCTAAGATCGGCGTCTGAGATGTAGCGTGCCGCGCCTGCCTGCACAAGTGAGCGGGCATTCGCGGTCTGATGGTCGTCGGTTGCATAGGGGAAGGGCACCAGCAGCGCCGGCACGCCGAGCACTGCGATCTCAGCCAGCGAGCTCGCGCCGGCACGGGACAGGATAAGGTCGGCAGCGACATAAGCCTCCCCCATCTGAGTGCAATAATCGATCAAATGCCATCGCTGTGCCAACACCGGGTCAAGGGTCTGCGTAAGCTGCGCGTTTACAACCGTGTACTGCTTGGGGCCGGTAATATGCAGCACGTGCAGATTGTCGCGCGCAAGCAACGTGGCGGCTTGGGCAAGCACCGCGTCATTGATGGAGCGCGCGCCTTGGCTTCCGCCAAAGACCATGAGCACCAAAGCGTCAGCAGGGATGCCGTATACGGAGCGGAATGCCGCGCGCGCCGAGGCGCGCGCGGCAGGCTCTGCCAGTTTTATGAGTGAATAGCGCACCGGGTTACCCGTAAGCTCAACAAGCGTCTTGTTCGAAAACGTCAGCTGCGCCCGTGCATCTTCATACGTCAGGGCAACCGCTGCAACCTTGCTGCGGGCAAGGAAGCGGTTAGCCCATCCTGCGCGGGAATTCTGTTCGTGGATGAGCACAGGGATACGGCTTTGCAAGGCTGCGCGACACACCGGCACCGACGCAAAACCACCAAAACCGGCTACAGCGGCTGGCTGGATCTCTTTCAGCCATTCCTTGGCGAGATTGGTCGAGGTGGCTGTACGCCAAAAGAATGATGGCATGCTCGAGATCTTGGAACGGTTAAAACCCGTTGCGTCAAAGGCCTTATACGGGATGCCCTCCGCAGGTATCAGATGCGCCTCCTGGCCTTGGGGTGTTCCTGCAAATAAAACCTCATGGCCTGTGGCAATCAGTTCCTGGGCAACCGCAAGCGCAGGATAGATATGTCCTGCAGTTCCACCGCTGGTAATGACAAATCTCATGGTTCTCCCCTTAAGAGTCGTTTCTCCGGTTATTCTCTGACACATCCGCGCGGTTTCGGGACACAAACCCCGTCCGGTTGCGGGAAAGCGATGAAAGCGATAAAGGCGCTGCAGATGGATTCCTTCTGGGTTGAGGCTGGTTTGGTGCAGGTTGGGGTTGGATTGCACCAGATCTCATTGTAGACCCCATTGCAGGTCTTGCTGCAGGGCTACCCGCAGGTTTTGCTGCTTGCTTAGCCTGTCTCCCACCATCGATGATGACAAGATTATCGCGCCGGCGCACCGCGGCTTCGCGCGCGTCGGTATGGAAGGAGACCGAGAGTATCAATCCCACAAGTATCATCGACGATATCATCGAGGTGCCGCCGGCGCTGATGAAAGGCAAAGGCTTGCCGGTTATCGGCGCCCAACCTATTACGCACATCATGTTAAGAAAGGCTTGAAAGCCGATAAGCGCCGCGGCTGTGCCGGCGAGCATGCGGCCTCGGACATCTGGAGCGTTGCGCGCAATCATGAGCGCGGAGAAGACAAGTACCAAAAACAGGATCGCG
This sequence comes from Coriobacteriia bacterium, assembly GCA_009781535.1. Classification (GTDB taxonomy): domain Bacteria; phylum Actinomycetota; class Coriobacteriia; order Coriobacteriales; family UBA8131; genus WRHU01. Next base: position 5,353 of record WQXX01000064.1, read on the forward strand.
GTGGCTAATGCCCCAATAAGCCCCAGTTCCTCTCCGATGATCGCGAAGATGAAGTCGTTTTGTGCTTCGGGCAGATAGAAGAACTTCTGATGCGACTGCCCGATGCCGACCCCCAGGATCCCTCCTTCTGCAAAGGCATAAAACGAGTTGATGACCTGATAGCCATCTTCCAGAGGTGATGCCCAAGGATCAAGAAAAGACAGGAAGCGACTTTGCCGGAATCCCTCGATGGCGATGGCAAAGGCGCCGAGTACGATCAGTATCCCTACCGCGGTGAGGACAAAACGGAAAGGAATACCACCGAGCCACATGACGATGATAACCCCGACAAGGGCGATGACCGCAGTGCCCAGGTCGGGCTGCGCTAAAAGCAGGAGAACTGGGATAAAGACGCCACAGGCTGCAGCAGCAAGTAATACGTTCGAGGAACCTGACTCGTGGAGTTTCGTGATGAGATGGGTGCATACAAGGAGCATAGCGATTTTAGCAAGCTCTCCGGGTTGCAGGTTAAAGCCGGCGATTTCGATCCATCGCTGCGCACCTGAGTTGATAAAACCGTCAATGAGCGTGTAAATGAGCAGGGCAACAACAAGGCCCCAGATAAGCCATGAAAGCACACCGTTCAATCGCCGGTAGTTTATAAAGGCAAGGATAACTGCGACAACAAGACCAAGCCCCACGAATTGTATCTGCTTGATGAAGTAGAATGCTGCGTCGCCTTTTTCTCGCAAAGCGATGATGCTCGATGCGCTATAGACCATCATAAGCCCGAACAGGAGCAAGACCACAACCGTGACGATGAAGATAATACGCGCGAGCAAGACCCTATTGACGATAGGCGTGCTTGGCGTTTTTATTCTTGCCGGCTTTTTGGCGTGTATGGCCGGCTTTTTGGCGTGTATGGCCGGCTTTTTGGCGTGTATAGCTGTCATCTCGCCGTTCATGACTGCCCCGCTTTTTGTTTCGCCTCTGCGAATGCAGCATCTGCGG
>WQXX01000065.1 GCA_009781535.1 Coriobacteriia bacterium
GCGATACGTTCCTTAAGGTCGGTTACAGAACTCGCTAGGCAGAATATCGCCATGATCTCGGAGGCGACCGTGATGTCAAAACCGTCTTCGCGAGGCACGCCGTTACTCTTGCCTCCAAGCCCGCAGATGATAAAGCGCAGCTGGCGGTCGTTCATGTCAAGGACGCGTTTCCAGGTGACGTTGCGCACATCGATGTCCAAGGTATTGCCTTGTTGGATATGGTTGTCAATCAGAGCTGCCAGCAGGTTGTTTGCTGCCCCGATGGCATGAAAGTCGCCCGTAAAGTGCAAATTGATATCCTCCATCGGTATCACCTGGGCATATCCACCGCCGGCAGCCCCGCCCTTGACTCCAAAGGCCGGTCCGAGCGATGGCTCCCGCAGGGCAACGACTGCCTTCTTTCCGAGACACGTCAGCGCATCTGCAAGGCCCACTGTCGTGGTGGTCTTACCTTCTCCCGCTGGCGTCGGATTAATTGCTGTTACAAGTATCAATTTACCATCAGGGCGACTGTCCGCATCAAGGAGTGTGTAGTCGATCTTGGCTTTGTACTTGCCGTACTGCTCGAGGCATTCGGGGTCCATGCCAAGTTTCTCGGCGATTTTGGTGATTCGCAAAGGTTTTGTCGCCTGAGCGATCTCGATATCTGAAAGCATTCCTTTCCTTTCTTCCATGCGCTTACAGCCAGTGCATATTCTTTCTGGTCGACATTCGTCATTTACGCCGGTTTGGTTCCAAAGAGCCCGGCGCGATAGGCGCGCAGATAATCCATGCAATACTCGTCTTGGTTGAGTAATGCAGCTGTCGAATGTAAGGTCGCCTGCATGTCGGATGACAGGGGATCCATGATGGCGCTGTCCATGCCGGCTGCCATCGCCAGAGCAAGGAACTGCATGTTGATCGCCTTGCGATACGGCATACCAAAGGAGATGTTGCTTAAGCCTGATGTAAAGTGCACCTCAGGAAAGTCTTTTTTAATAAGCGATATCGCCTCGGTAAAACTTGACAGCGAGTCCTGCTTGGTAGCCAGCGTAGTAACGAGCGGATCGATGAAGATACGCTCAGTTTCGATACCGGCCTCATTGGCTTTCTTGATGATCTCAGCTGCGATTCTCGCTTTGACCTGCGGATCATCGGGAATACCTTTCTTGTCACAAGTCAGCGCGATTATGCCCCACTTGGTATCTGCAATCGCGGGAAAGATCGCCTCGCACTTGCCTTCCTCCAGCGATACCGAATTGAGCAATCCCGGATTCTTGACCAGTTGCATCATATCGAGCAGCACCTGGGGGTCAGAACTGTCAATGCACAGCGGCGTATCCACCTCGTCTTGCACGATGCCGATAAGCCACGTCAAGGTCTCCCGTTCGATTGCCGGAGCGGTTCCAGCGCATATGTCGAGATAGTCTGCCCCACCTGATGCCTGACCTTGGGCGATCTGGCGGATATACGCCTCGTCCTTCGCTTCGATGGCCGCCATCGTCTTGGGGATAAAACCGTTGATCTTCTCTCCAATAATAATCATATCTGCTCCCGCCTGTCTTTGTAGTCGCCTTGGCGATTATGCATAGCGTTTACACTATGAGGATGAGCTTCCCATGAAACGTATGTCTTTAGGCGGCCAGAAAATCATGACCACGCGTCCTTTGACCGTATCAACAGGTACCGGGCCAAAATATCGGCTGTCCGAGGAGATGGTGCGGTTATCCCCCATCACCCAGATGTAGCCTTCAGGAACGGTAAAGGGATAGCTGATAGGAATATCCTGAAAATGCACGGGGCGTTCCTCCGAACGCATGCCACGCGTGTAAGGTTCATAAAGCGGTTTACCATTCAGGTACACTCGTCCGTCCCTGAGATCCACCACATCTCCTGCAAGCGCAATGACGCGTTTTACAAGGATGCGGTTCGGTTGCGTCATGTCATCAAAGACGACGATTTCACCGCGTTCAATCGGGTTGAAAAGATAGGTGACCTTTTCTGCCATGATCTTGTCGCCGATCAGCAAGGTTGTTTCCATCGAACCCGAGGGGATCTCGAAAGGCTGGATAACAAAATTCTTTACCAGCCACGTTAGACCGGAAGCCAGAAGCAGGACAAGGGCGAACTCGATAACAAAACGCAGGAAGGACAGACTTGCAGGACCGTTTGGCTTGGGTTGTGCAAGTGGCTCGGACTCAAAGATACGATCAAGCGCTGACTCTTCGCCAAGTTCAAGGTTTAGTTCAGGGGTAATACGGGAGAAAAACTCCTCGTCGGATTCGAGGTTTGCCTGCAAAGCGCCGTCGTCCTGCTCAGGCTCTACCTCAAAAATGCTATTTTGGAAGGACTCGTCGCCAGACCCAGGGTTTGCCTCCGAGTCTATAGAGGAGAAAAACTCCTCGTCGGATTCAGGGCTTGCGTCCGGAGCAACTATATTCGATGACCCGTCGTCTGGGAAAGGTTCCAATCCAAGAGCATGCTCCGGCTCAGATTGAGGTTGTACCTCTGGGAGCTTGATTTTTGGACGTGGACGACTCATTGCATTATTCCGTTTTCTTCCTATCGAAGCGAGATAGAGATGGTACGTTGGTTAGGCGAGATACTCGATCCCTGCGGCACACCAATGGCGCCATAATCATACGACAGTTTGAGCTGCCAGAACGTGGGAGCGTCTTCTGAATCCGTCGAACCATTGAAAACGTACTCTTCTTTTTTAACCCTTTTGACTACTGCTGTCGGGTCGACATAGACCGTATAATCTGCCGCGGTCAATGTTGGATACTTGTAGTCAGCTGCAGGAACCACCTTTGCAACCCGCAGTGCGTTGAAAAGCATGTCCTCTGTGTGGACAAACGAGACAAACGAAGCGGAAGGATATCCGAGCATCTCCAGGGAACTCATAAAGTAGACCCCGACAACAATTTCCTCGCTGTCAAGGCTTAAATAGACGCTTGGCATCACAACGGAAACAAGCGGCGCACCTGAGGATTCCTGTGGTTGATACGTCAGGACCACCAGTTGCTTTACCGCCGGGTTGTCCTGGTCTTCTGCTTCATCGGTCTTTGTTATGACATAATCATCTCCCAAGGCAGCAATCGCATCATCGACGGTGAGCCTAAATAATGACGCCAGGTCTGGAATTGTCGTTGTCTTAACCGTCACAACATTGGTTGTGGTGTTATCGCTCAGGTCATTTATAACATCAATCGGTGGTGCAACGGGAGTCATGTGTTCCGGTTGCTGATCGATAACAAGCAAATACCCAAGGTATACGACGCCTCCGAGAGCAAGCAGGATAAGGATGATGAATACGATAAGCGTATTTTTGGTTCGACGCGATTTCTTTTCAGCATCCGGAGATGTGGAATAGTATCGTTCGGCGAAGTCGTCTTGTATGCTATCTGCCCATTGCGTCTGTGCTGTTGCCTGTCCTACAATCATTACTGCTCCTGTTGCCAATCGATAAAGGGTATTACGCGTGTTCGCTAAAAGGGAAGTTCAATGAATCCCAGTTGGGTATTCGCGATATAAACGAATGCCGCAACAAGACCTATGAGACACACGATAAGGATGACTTTGCGTGCTAATGAGAACGGTACCGCATCGTCGTCTTGCGGATGGGCTTGCTTTTTCCCAAAGCGACCAAGGAACTTGTCGATTTCTTCATCCGTATCCGAGTCGTCATAGTCTACATAGCTGGTCTTTAGCACATCGTCAGAGCGGTTGTCGGCTCTATCACGGGCGCCCTTCGCGGCATTGTAGGAACTACCATCTGCTCCCCAGCCCGCCTCTACAACTGCTACTGCCTCTGATACCTTAGTTTCTTGCATGGATGGCGTTGCAGCAGAACTGCTGATGAGTATCACATCGTCCTCATCGACATCCCAGCTCGAAGCTTTCGTGGAGCTGTTGCTGGCATCCCGGCTCGAAGCGTCCACAGCAACACCATCAGCAGCGTAAGCTGATAAGCGACTACTGATATTCGGCTCCTCCGCAAAACCAGAGGAGTATGATGCTTGTTCATTTGAGGACATGTCCCGCGGCGCTCTCTATCTGCAGCATATGCGTGCTACGTTAACAATTCCTGCATACCGTTATTGTACGACAAAACAACCGATTGCGGGCACCTTGCCTATTGTGGAAGAGCATGCGCACGGCAACAGGAAGGAAACCCTTTTATCATCGCATGCGGGCGTTGAGTTGCGGATGGGAGACAGGGAATACAATTTTCATGTTCGCCATCTGGCGACCAGCTATCAGGCAACACACTCACTCACCCTACAACTTTACCGGTAGGCCCCGGATCAAGCCCGGGGTGACAAACGGTCATCGCATGCGGGCGTTGAGTTCGCCTGCAAGCTCGCTCAAATCAATGCCCGCACGCTCCAGGGCTACGAGCAGATGATAGGTCAGGTCGGCAGCTTCGTAACGGATATGGTCGTGGTCGTCGTCTTTGATAGCCAAAGCAAGCTCCAAGGCCTCCTCGTTAAGCTTTTTGAGTACATAGTCGACGGGCTCCGTGAGCAGCCTGGTTGTATAACTGCCCTCAGGCAGCTGCTCATGGCGCTGCCTGATGAGCGCGGCAAGCCCATCAAGGGTTTCGCCTATCACGCCCGGCTGCACGTCTGCGGTTCGCTCTCCCATACGCTACTCCTCCTCAATAAAACGGAAGAAGCACGTACGATTACCCGTGTGGCATGCAGGACCGGGGCTGTTAACCAACACCAGCAGGCAGTCGGCGTCGCAATCGTACCTGACGTCGATAAGCTGCTGGACATTACCGCTCGTCGCCCCCTTGTTCCAGAATTCCTGGCGCGAGCGGCTCCAAAACCATGTGGTCTTGGTGTCTATGGTGCGCCTGAGGGATTCGACATTCATATAAGCGAGCATTAAAACTTCGCCGGTATCAAACTGCTGCACGATTGCGGGGATGAGCCCCTGTGCATCGAATCGCAACTCTTCCATGTGCGTTTGCTCCCTTGGTTACCGTTTACAGGCGCACAGGGATGCCCTGGGCTGCCATATACGTTTTTACCTCGCGGATGGACAACTCGCCAAAATGGAAAACGCCGGCTGCGAGCACCGCGTCTGCCTCAGCTTCAAGTATACCTTCTGCGAAGTGCTCTATCCTGCCGGCGCCACCGCTGGCAACAACCGGGATATCGACTGCCCGTGCAACGGCGCGGGTAAGCGCCAGATCGAAGCCATCCTTGGTACCATCGCGGTCCTTGGAGGTCAGCAGGATCTCCCCTGCTCCCCTGCGCGCTGCCTCGACAGCCCACTGGACAACATCCACGCCTGTGTCCGTATTGCCTCCGTTTATGACCACCGTCCATTTGTCAGCCGCAGGGCCGCCCGTTGCACGGCTTACCTGTCTGGCGTCGATGGCGCATACGATGGCGCCTGAGCCAAAGAGCTGTGCCGCCTGGGTGATGAGCGTTGGATCCTTAAAGGCCGCTGAGTTGATAGAGACCTTATCGGCGCCGGCAGTAATCATAGCCCGGATACCTTCTATATCGCGAAACCCTCCGCCAACCGCATAGGGGATCTTTATACCTTCTCGCACGCGTGTTGCCATCTCGATGGTGGTCGCACGCCCTTCTGTGGTTGCGGTGATATCCAGAAAGACGATCTCGTCCGCACCCTGTTCCTCATAAGCGAAAGCCAACTCCACTGGGTTGCCTGCGTCACGCAGATTGACGAATTTGACCCCTTTGACAACTCGCCCGTCTTTGAAATCAAGACAGGGAATAACCCGTTTAAAGCTCATTTTCGATCCTTTCCAATAACTCTACTGCTTCTAATACCGTAAACGCTCCTTCATATATCGCACGACCGGCGATGACTCCTTCGATAAGACCCTTTGGCAAGGCTACGAGGTTTTCCAAGTCGTCAAGCGTTGAGACGCCACCTGAGGCAATAACCGGAAACCCGGCAATGCGGGCAATCCTTTCATATTCTTGCGCGTCAATGCCGGTCTGCATGCCGTCGCGCGAAATATCCGTGTATACCAGATGGCGGATCCCCCAGGATGCAAGTTCGGCGACAAGTTCGCTGGCGGGAATGCCGGCGCCCTGGCGCCAGCCTTGAATCGCAACCTCGCCGTTGCGGGCATCCACACCGGCGCAGATTGCATCGCCATAACAGGCAGCTGCTTCGCGGGCGAATACAGGGTCGGTGATGAGCTTGGTGCCGATAACCACGCGATCTGCGC
>WQXX01000066.1 GCA_009781535.1 Coriobacteriia bacterium
CGACCGGCAAGGTATTCATTGAGGGCGACACGCATCTGATCGACGGTCGTGAAACGATCGGCTGGGTCTTTTGCCATCGCTTTTAGTATGATAAGCTCAAACGCAGGGTCGATCTTGGGGTTGACGGTTCGCGGCGGAACAGGCTCGTCATTGACCTGCTTGACCGCGATCGAAACAGGGTCGCTACCTTCAAAGGGCACCTGTCCGGTGGCAGCCTCATACAAACAAACACCGAGCGAGTATATGTCGGTTGCTGCAGAAAGTGTTTTACCCTGCGCCTGCTCGGGCGAGACATAATAAGCGGTGCCAAGCACGCTGCCGGTCTGCGTGAGATTCGCATTATTCGCACGGGCGATACCAAAATCCATCACCTTGGTATTACCATCAGGCTGGACCATGATGTTATGAGGTTTGATGTCGCGGTGGATGATATCGTACCCGTGGGCGACGCTTAAAGCAGCACAGACCTGTGAGCCGATCTCTGCGACCTTACGCTGGTTGATGGCGCCTCGCTGCTCGATAGCCGTCTTGAGGTCGGTTCCGCGGACATACTCCATGACGATATAGTAGGTTCCATCCGCCGTGCTGCCAGCCTCCTCGTGACCCCAGTCGTAGATATTGACGATATAGGGGCTCTGGAGATTTGCCGCAGCTTGAGCTTCTTGCCTGAAACGCGTAGCGAACGAGGGGTCAGATGCGAATTGAGGCAGCATCACCTTAACGGCAACCGTGCGCCCAAGCACTTCGTCGGTGGCTTTGAATACTTCAGCCATGCCTCCGAGGCCGATTCTCTCTGTAAGACGGTACCTTCCGCCGAATACCCTGTCAATCACGATTTTCTCCTCATGTTTTTTGTCCTCTATATGATACTGCAATTACTCGTATATCTCTATCGCCGTTTGGAGTATCTGGCGGGCAAGTGGGACCGCCTCGCCGCTGCGAGCGTCTTCAAGAACCATCGCAACAACTACGCTGCGCCCTCCGACATCGACATACCCTACAAACCATGAATCGATTCCTTCGCTGTTTTTTTCGGCTGTGCCGGTCTTGCCGTACACAGTGTATCCGTTGATTCGAGCCTCATACCCGGTGCCTTGGCTGACGACCCCTTTAAGCGCTGTGTTCATGGCGGAGACGAGGCTGGCTGACCCCACAGTGGTAAACACTGAAGGAGTGGTCCGAGAAAGGATCTGGCCCTGTACATTATTCGTCGAGGCGATCAGGTATGGATTCATGATAACGCCATTGTTGGCAAACGCTGCTCCGACCATAGCCATCTGCACGACGGTGACCTGAGGCCCTGGGGGCGAGCCAGCATGTTCGCCGACAGGTTCGCCCGCTCCAGCCCAAGCTGTCTCCCAATCGGTCATGTGAGCAGGGTTGGGCATCAGCGACGTCGAGACAAAGAAATCACGCCCCACACGTCTACCAAAGCCGAACTCCTCGGCGGTGGCAACAAGCGTTGCTGGGCCGATTCTGTAGGCCATCTGTCCAAAAACCGTATTCATCGAAAGCTCAAAGGCCTTTTGGACCGTGACCTCGCCATAAGAGACGCCACCAAAATTGGTCACGGGAGCATTGCCGATATCCATTGAGCCAGGCGCATCGTACAGATCAGAAAGCTGTATTCCCGCATATTTAAGCGCTGCAGTAAGGGTCACGATCTTAAAGGTCGAGCCGGGCGCGTACAGAGCCATGGTTGCGCGATTATACAGCTCGCTGCCTCCACCACCTGGCCCTGTGCCGTCATCACCGCTGCCGAGAATCAGGGTCTCGACGGTGTTGACATCGTAGGTGGGGGCGCTTGCCATCGCCAAGACCTCTCCGGTTTTTGCATCAAGGACCACAACGGCGCCATAGTGCCCGGCAAGCAGACGTTCTGCGGTAGCTTGGATGCGCGAGTCGATGGTCAGCGTTACATCGTTTCCTGGGGTCGGTATTCCAGCCATCGAATTGATGGCGTCAATCCAGTTGGCAAAGCCGATCTCGCCACGCAGTACCTCCTGCTGAGAGGCTTCTACACCAGCCAGTCCAAAGCGTGGTGAGGCGTAGCCAATCACATGAGCTGCCAACGAGCCTTGCGGATAGATGCGCTCATATCCGCCATCCCCACGCGCAACGCTTTCCGCGAGGATGACCCCGTCGCTTGTGAGTATGCTTCCGCGTTGTGCCCGTTCCTCCTTAACCAGCTGGTGGCCGTTTGAGGGCATAGCATGCAGCTCAGGCGCTCGGATTACCATGGTATAGGTGAGGTTGCCGACCTCAAGGGCAAACAAAAGGCACAGGCAGGTAACGAGCAGGGTAAGGCGCTTGCCCAGTGCGACACGTCCCAAAACACCACCGTCGATGACAGATGTGGATTGGAGCTCTGCTTCGTGTCCTGTGCCATTATCAGAGGTTCGCAAGAGCAGCCCTAAGATAATGAAACTGGCAAGCAGCGATGAGCCGCCCTGGCTCATGAACGGCAGGGTGACCCCTGTCAAGGGGATGAGAGCGGTCACACCTCCGATGATGACGAAAGCCTGGAACGAGATAGCTGCTGTAAGCCCGGTTGCGGTAAAAGCTTCCATGTCGGTACGCGCACGGCTTGCGATACTCAAACCTCGAACGGCAAACAGGATGAACAGGATGATCACACCGCAGGCGCCTATCAATCCCATCTCCTCGGCGATTGCGACAAAGATGAAATCGCTTTCAACGATAGGGATCAGGGTGGGCAAACCGCGGCCGATGCCGGTGCCAATGATGCTTCCGTCGGCTAATGAAAAAAGCGCTTGAACCAGTTGATAACCGCTGGTGTGCATGTAGGCAAGGGGGTCAAGCCATATTTCCACGCGTGTTTGCACATGAGGAAAGATGAGAAAGGCAGCTATGGCGCCTACGATACCGAATAAGGCGGCAGCAACCACATAGGAAAGTCGTCCGGTGGCGACATAGAGCATGATGACAAAGATGCCAAAGAACAACAATGCGCTCCCTAAGTCGCGCTGGAAGATGACGATGAGCAGGCTTATGACCCACATGATGATGAGTGGCACCAGGGTGCGAAGATCGGGGATACGGAAGGGGCCGATGTGTCGTCCTGACACCGAGAGCATTTCGCGGTTTTCTGCCAGATACCCTGCCAGGAACAATACGATAAGGACTTTGGCAATCTCTCCTGGCTGGAAGGAAAAACCAGCGAATGTCAGCCAGATCTTTGAGCCGTTATGCTCCGTGCCGATGATCGCCGGGAGGAGCAACAAGATGATGCCGATGATCATGATCGTGTATTTGTAGTTACCCAGTTTCCGCGTCGAGCGGATGAGGAACAAGACAAGCAGCATCGCAGCGATACCGACGAATAACCACATAATCTGACGTGTTGCCAGATTGGGGGCAAGGCGCATGACAAAGGCGATACCGATGCCGCTTAAGGTAAAGGCGATGGGCAGGAGGGCCGGATCGGCGTTTGGAGCGAGTTTTCTGATTGCGAAATGCGAGATGATGAAGGCAGCAAAAAGCCCCAGCGGAACCGCAAGGGTCAAAAAGTTAACAGGCTTTCCGTCGTTTAATATTGCTAATGAAAACAGCAAAATAACGACCGGGCAGGCTGCTATCAGGAGCAGGAGCTCTGTCGTTCGGCGGTTCATGGAGAGGGAATCCAAGGGGTGAGGCTAGCGTCTGAAGTCCCATATAAGTCAGGAATCCCATATAAGCCTGAAGTCCCATATAAGCCTGAAGTCCCATATAGGTCAGGAGTCCCGAATAAGCTAGGAGTCCCATACAAGGCAGCCTGGCTATAGCCGGATAGATCCGAGAGGAGAGGCACCAGCGGAGTACGCATCTGGCTTCGATACTCTTCTATCAGCTTCTCGGCTTCCTGGAGCGATGACACAGGGATTCCCGCCTCAAGTCGTCCGACAAGATTAGGCGTAAGGGCGTTTTTGGGTATGTCGGTCTCGTATTCAAGCCATTCAAGCCGAATCCCCGGGAGTACCTCGCCAGTTAAACCCCGATAAACATTGACATACTCACTATCGATACGTAAAAAGACGCTGTTGTTTGCATACAGAAGGGTTCCCCCGATTGCAGCAGCTATCAACAAGAGGAACAGGGCGATAAAGGTGATGACACTTAGACGCGTATTGCGTTTTTTACGTGACGAGCTCTTGGAAGACTTGAGCATTCCGTACTCATTGTTTGTTTCCTGGATACCATGCGCTTCTCGTGATCCAAGCGCATCTCCTCGTGATCCTACTGTATCCGATGAAGGGAGAGTGGGCAAAGTGAGGGCAGGTTTTTTCGTTTTACCAGTCTTGGAAATCCTCGGCGATGGGAGAACCCGACTAACTCCTGAAATCCTTCGTATCGGTGAGAAACGAGAGAAAACGCCTTCTGAGGATTTATTGACCCTATCGGTACGACCATCTTCTTCCGTCGTTGCGACGTCGATGACGATGACGGTGATATTGTCGATACCACCTGCAGCGCAAGCCATTTTTACGAGCTCATCAGCAGCCTGCTGGGGGTCTTTTGCAGCGCACAGGATGCCGCGGATACCTTCTTCGGTAATCATGCTCGTAAGACCATCTGAGCATAAGAGGATACGATCGCCGACGCGGACGCTACCAGCATACAGGTCAGGGTCGGCTGCGACGTCGCTGCCAAGTGCGCGGGTGATGATCGATCGCTTGGGATGGATAGCTGCTTGTGCAGGGGTAAGCCGTCCGCAAGCGACAAGCTCGGCAACATAGGAATGATCGGCAGTCAACTGGCAGATATTCAAATCCCGAAGCAGATAAGCGCGCGAGTCGCCAACTTGCGCAATCAGGATCTGCGAACCGATGAGCAGGGCAGCAGTCAAGGTCGTGCCCATCCCGGGTTTTCCAACGCCTTGGGCAACGGCATCCAGTATTGCGTCATTTGCAAGGTACACAGCATCGATAAGGACAGTTGGGTCAAGACGGGTTGGCGCGAATTCTGTCAGAGTCTGGATGGCGATCTCGCTGGCTATCTCTCCAGCAGCATGGCCGCCCATGCCATCAGCAACCGCATAAAGCGGAGGCAGTACGATCAGCGAATCCTCGTTATGGGCTCTCACACACCCGACTTCGGTACGAGCGCCCACGGGGTTTGTTCGGAGATTGTTCTGGTATCCGGCAACGTTACTCATGAATGCCTGATCCTCAGAGTCACGTCGCCGATAGATACGAGATCGCCGTCTTCAAGCGTAACGGGCATTTCGATACGGCCTGCATTGACAAGCGTCCCATTCGTCGAACCAAGGTCTTCAACTGTCAATGCGTTGCCCAGAAGGCAGAAACGCGCATGTCGTCCAGAGACAAACTCCGCCGCGATGACGATGTCAGCGCCAGGAGAGCGCCCGACGACCACGGGCCCTGATACATTCAAACGCACGCCGCGAAGCTCACGCGGCCCTTCTTCGACAGCGATATTCCAGTGTGTTCCCTTTCGATTCTGGCTAGACACGAGACCAATCCCGGTTCGCATAACAGCAAATAGGAACAAAAACAGGAGTGCTACGAGGAGCAACCTGCCAATCAATAAGGTGACGTCGATCATCCGTTGAACTCAAGGGTTGTAAGACCGATGGTGATACGGTCGCCGACACTGAGGAATGCCTGGCTGATCGGTCGATCGTTGAGTTGGGTTCCATTGGTGGAGTTAAGGTCGGTAAGCTTCCACGTTCCTGTGGCGTCCTGTGTCAACTGTGCATGGGCGCGTGATGCATTCGCGTCGTTTAAGACGATGCTGTTGTCTGCGCCACGACCTATACTCATGTTGCGTCTATTGAGCAGGTATACAGTATGGTCCCTGAGATCGGTAAGCGATGACTTACCTGCGCTTGGTAGAGGAGCAGCCTCTTCCTCGGTTAAATCTGATCCAATACTGCGCGCTTGAAACACCGAAGCGGCAGCCTCACGATCATACTGCGGTATTAGGCTCGGCAGCTCGGGCAGTTGCTGTTTGGGCAACGCTGAGGCGGGAATACCCCGTTGAGGGAGGTCTTGCTGAGGTGAGCCGCGGTAGGGGAGATCTTGCCGAGGTGAGCCGCGATAGGGGAGATCTTGCTGAAGGGGGTTTCGCTGGGCAGCTTCCTGGCGATCATCTGGCTGAGTTGCCATAGGCCTGCGTGCGGGTGGCTCATCGGTATCCGGACGAGAAGCCATAGA
>WQXX01000067.1 GCA_009781535.1 Coriobacteriia bacterium
CCGCCTGCATCAAGCATCCTCAACATCTGGATGAGCGGGCTTGCTGTTTGGGCGCCGCCTTCTTCGGTCTCATGCTCAGCGGCGCCCTGGTACAGCGAGCGCTCGCTGTACCAGATATCAAAATGAACGCCGAGCTGCGCGCAGATAGCCTTCATATGCTCAAGCATACGGGTATACCCAAACTCGCGGAAGTACGCGAGGCGTTCTTTTTCGGCGGTCACGTCTGGTTCGGTTGGCTTTTCTGGTTCGGCGGTCACGTCTGGTTCGGCGGTCATATCCTGTTCGGTTGGCTTTTCTGGTTCGGCGGTCGTGTCTGGTTCGACTGGCTCATCCTCTGCCGCCGCCTTATCCGTCGAGAAAAACCACCGCTGTCCATCCAAGTCAAGAATGGCCTGGGCAAGGTCGATGATATAGGCGCCCGCATAATGGTTATCCGCAAGTTTAATCGCAAGGCCGCAGAGCTGAAGGTAGCGCACCACAATGGATTCGCCAAAGAGATCCATCTGCGAACCGGCGTCATTGACATAGAACTCGCGCGTGACCTGCCAGCCCGCGTGTTCCAATACGTTGCACAAGGCGTTGCCAAGCGCAGCCCAACGCCCGTGACCGACGTGCATGGGCCCGGTGGGATTGGCTGAGATGAACTCGACATTGATAGTTTTTGGGACGCCTGCCTCAAGCCCTACATCGCAGCTGCCAAAGGCGCTTTTCTGCTCACGGGCATCACGGATGACCTGCTGATGAGCCTGCTCAGAAAGCCGTAAATTTATGAAACCGGGGCCCGCGACTTCGACAGAAGCAATGGAGGCATCCTGTTGTATGTGGGCAGCGATAACCTCGGCAATCTCGCGTGGGGCGCGGCGCAGCTCTTTGGAAAGACGCAGGGCAAGCGCGGTTGCCCAATCACCATGTTCAGGGTCGCGAGGACGTTCGACCAACGCTTCTGGCACAGCTGCCAGCTTAAGCTCGCCTGAGTCCACTGCTTTCTTCAAAGCCTCGCAAACGATCTTTTCTGCATGTTGCCGCATAATTACCTCGAAATCTTTCCTGTTGTTTCCGCAAATGAGGATTATAGCGTATGATACTTGCGAGTTCGTTTTAGGTTCCAGGCGTGTGCGAGATGTGCGGCTTTGTAGTGCGGCAACTGCCCAGCGGCAACTACCCCGCGGTAACTGCCTCGCGGTAACTGCCCAGCGGTAACTGCCCTGTAATACAAATAGGGCTGTCTGCACCATCTTGCACCTTTGGGCCACTATCTACGACAGGTGAAGGAGCTTGTATATGGACGCATTGCCCTGGTTCTGGATTTGGGTCGTGCTTGCTGCGTTATTGTGCATCGGCGAGATGATAAGCCTCTCGTTTTTCATGTTGCCCTTTGCAATTGGCGCGGCGGCGGCGGCTATCCTGTATGCCTTTGGCGTCGACCTTCTTATCCAATGGATCGTTTTTGTGCTTGTCTCCGTTGCCGCGCTTGTCGCTTTGCGTCCCGTGGCAAACCGCATCACAAGGAATACCGGCGTGAAAAGCGGAGTTGAGAGGCTCATCGGGTCGATTGGCGAAGTCATCGAAGGAAACCCACCTGAAGGACTGATTCGCATTCGCGTCGAGCGCGAAGAGTGGAACGCAAGTGTTGAGGGTGGAGCGACTGCAAGAGCCCGGCTCAGCATCGGAGCAAACGTTGAGGTACTGGCGATTGATGGCACACGCCTTGTTGTCCGAGAGATCATAGAACCATCCCCTGAAGCTGAAAACCTGTCCTGATAAACCACCGTCATAAGGGCGCCTTGAGAGAAAGAGGTTTGAGATGCCAGCAGAGTTATTGAGTGCAGTAATTGTTCTCGGTATCATCATCGTTATTGTGATACTGATCTTCGCGATTCGGGCGATTCGCATCATCCGCCCCTTTGAGAAGGGCGTTGTCGAGCGCCTGGGTAAATACCAGCGTACTTGGGAGCCCGGCTTACATTTGCTGATTCCGTTTATCGACCGGGTGACCAAGGTCGATATGCGCGAAAACGTTGTGGATGTGCCGCCGCAAGAGGTCATCACCAAGGACAACGTTGCGGTAACCGTCGACGCCGTGGTGTATTACGAAGCGACCGACCCCTTCAAGCTCATCTACAACGTGACGAACTTCTATCTCGCCGCGACCAAGCTCGCACAGACCAACCTGCGTAACGTGATCGGCGAGATGCAGCTGGATGAGTCGCTGACAAGCCGTGAGAAGATCAACATCACGCTACGCAATATCCTTGATGATGCTACGGACAAGTGGGGCGTGCGTGTGGTGCGCGTCGAACTGCAACGTATCGAGCCGCCGGCTGATGTGACCCAGGCGATGCACCGTCAGATGAAAGCTGAGCGCGACCGTCGTGCGATGATCCTTGCAGCCGAGGGCGACCGGGCTGCCGCGATCGCTCGTGCTGAGGGCACCAAACAGGCTGCCATTCTTGAGGCTGAGGGCCGTGCAACTGCCATCAAGGAGATCGCGGCAGCAGAACGTTCGCAGAAAATCCTTGTTGCCGAAGGCGAGTCGCAGGCTATCCGCAATGTCTATGAGGCAATACATGCAGGCAATCCCACCGACGACCTGCTGGCGGTGCGCTACCTCGACACCTTGAAATACGTGGCAAACGGCAATGCTACCAAGATCTTCATGCCGCTTGAGATGCAAGGCTTGGGTACCGTCGTGGGCGCCATCGGCGAGCTGTTCAAATCCTCGCAGGAGACGCCCGCCAAGGGTTAGATGACTCGGATGCTCGAGCGTATCGACCTGACCAGAGTTCCCAAGGAAGACAGCAAGAAGCGCTACGAGCTCCTTGTCAACAGGCTGATCCTCCTGCAGCAAAAGGCGCGCGCAAACAACACAGGCGTGGTCGTGTTATTTGAAGGTTGGGACGGGGCCGGCAAAGGAAGCCGTATCTCTGACTTGGCATACCATCTGGATGCGCGCGCAACCAAGGTGCATGTGACTACGGATATTTCCGAAGATGAGGCTGCGTTCTTCTCGTCGCTTGGATCCGGTGTGAGCGGTTCTTCTCCGTTTCTCAAGCAGTTCTGGGACGCACTCGGCGTGCGTGGATTCTTTACCTTCTTCGACCGTAGCTGGTATTCCAACGTCGTCGACCTTTTTTCCATCAATCAGCGTGCGGATATGTCTGCTACCGATACCATCACTGCACTTGCTGCTGGCAACTCCGCAATGCCTGCAATCGAAGGCGTCTACAACAGTATCGCAAGCTTCGAGCGCCAGCTTATCGATGACGGTTACGTGGTGCTCAAGCTGTTCTTCCACATTTCGAAGAAAGAGCAGCGGCAACGTCTCGAGAGCCTTCATGCGGATCCTGAGACCGCTTGGCGTGTCAGCGAGGCAAAGCTCGCGCGCACGGCGTGTTACGACTCTCTCTACACATTCTTTGATGCGGTCCTTGGGCGGAGTGACTTTGGTTTCTGCCCGTGGGTGCTGGTCAACGGTGAGGACCGTTGGCTTGCGAATCTCACCATCGCCCAATGCATGGTCGATGCGCTTGAGGCAAAGTTCGGTGGAAGCGAAACAGGCCTCGATACGCTTGAGGCAAAGTTCGGTGGAAGCGAAACAAGCCTCGATGCGCTGGAGGCAAAGTTCGGTACGCATGAGACAAAGCCCGAGCTTGTCGTGCAGACTGAGCTTGAGACAAAACTTGACGCCCAAAAAACTCTTTTGTCACCCGACGCTCAGAAAACACTTTTGTCACCCGACGCCAAGAAAACTTTTTTCTCACCCAACGCCTCTCCGACCATTGACTCGATTGCGATAGATTTAAGCCTTGACAGAGAGGTCTACAAGCAGCTCATCAAAGAAGAGCAGAACCTGCTCTTTAAGCAGCAGCAGTTGCTTTTCCAGAAGCGCATTCCACTGATGATCATGTATGAAGGTTGGGACGCCGCCGGAAAAGGCGGCAGCATCAAGCGCGTCGCCCAAGCGCTCGACGCCCGCTCCTATACCATCTTTCCCAGCGGCGCTCCGACAAGAGATGAGCTCTTGCATCCCTTCCTGTGGCGCTATTGGACACGTCTGCCCAAGGTGGGACATGTCGGCATCTATGACCGCAGTTGGTATGGGCGCGTGCTGGTGGAGCGCGTCGAAGGCTTTGCAAAGCCCGACGAGTGGCAGCGCGCCTATGATGAGATCAACGATTTTGAGCGTGACATGCTGCGATGGGGCGCGATTCTGCTGAAGTTCTGGGTCAACATAAGCCCCGACGAGCAGCTGGCTCGCTTCCAGGCACGCGAGCAAAACCCTTACCGAGACTGGAAGATCACTGAGGAGGATTGGCGCAACCGTGAGAAGTACGCAGCATACAAAGAAGCAATCGACGACATGTTCCGCTTGACCTCCACCGAGCTTGTCCCCTGGTCGATACTCGAAGGTGACGACAAGTATTACGCCCGCATCAAAGCCCTGCGAATCATCAACGAGGCGGTCAAGGCGCGTCTTGACACTTGCCAGCAGACCGCAAATCTGGTACCGTAACTACACGCTTTCAGTCAAGCAATAGCTGGGCCTGTTTCATGGCAGCAGAGCAATCTGTGGGACTTCCTTTTTTCAAGAGGGAGTCTTTTTTATTCGAATCGATGTTGGGCTAAGGAGGTGGGCTTTATCAGTACCGATAAAACGCAAGCCATCGCTATGACAACACAGACGGTACGAGATAAAAAACGAGTCGCGCTGCTCTCAGTTGCCTCGAATACGGTTCTGACCCTTTCAAAAGTCTTTATCGGTTTCTTTAGCGGCTCGGTCAGCATCCTGTCTGAAGGAATCCATTCCGGAATCGACCTGCTGGCAGCTTGCATCGCCTTCTTTGCGGTACGGGAGTCTGGAAAGCCTGCAGATGATCGCCATTCCTACGGTCACGGCAAGATAGAGAATATCTCGGGCACCATCGAAGCGCTTCTGATCTTTGTCGCCGTGGTGCTGATCGTGATTGAAGCTATCAAGAAAATCATCCATATCATCGATGGTTCAGGCATTGAGATGGACGGCTTTGGCCTGAATCTCGGCTTAGGCGTCATGGGCGCCTCGGCTCTTATCAATGTCTTTGTCTCGGCGCGTTTGATGCGTGTCGCAAAAAGGACTGACTCCGTTGCGCTGGAAGCTGACGCGTTGCACCTGCGTACCGACGTCTTCACCTCCGCTGGTGTGTTTCTCGGCATACTCCTCATCATATTGACTGGTTGGTTGATTTTAGATCCGATCATCGCCCTGGTGGTCGCAGCGATGATCCTGAAAGCAGCCTTTGATCTGGTGAAAAAGGCCTTCTTCCCACTCATCGATGTCAGCTTGCCTGAAGATGAGCAGGGAGTCATCACCAAGGTTTTGTCCCAACATGAAAAAGAGTTTGTGGAATTTCATGCGCTGCGAACCCGCAAGGCCGGAGCTGAGCGGCATGTCGACCTGCATCTTGTGGTGCCAAAGCATTCTACGATCAGCGAGGTGCACCAGCTCTGCGATCAGATCGAACAAGAAATTGCCGCAGAGCTCAAGGACGCTCAGGTGCTGATCCATACTGAACCATGCGATATCGAAGAAGTCAAATGCCCGTATAGCCAAGGTTTGTCTAAGACCTGCCAGCGTTGTCGGGCTGCAACAAGTGAGTCGAAAGCTCTCGAAAATTCTCTCTTGCAACAAAGCACCTGAGGTAGTAAAGTGGTTTCTCGCACTTTTGCAGCAAAAAGCTGCAATTGCCCATAGTGCGGGGTGGAGCAGTCTGGTAGCTCGCCGGGCTCATAACCCGGAGGTCCTCGGTTCAAATCCGAGCCCCGCGACCACATGAATTAAGCCGCCTTCTTGGCGGCTTTATTTATGTTATTACATGGTGAGGCTAGCCTTGTTCCCTGTTTCTTGTCTCAATACCTCCAACAGTTTCCTGAAGGATTAAGAATCTGTCAAGTGTCATTGGGGACGAACGTGTCATTGGGGACGCGTGTCATTGGGGACGTATAATTTTGACAGAATCGGCAACATGGATTATCCTGATGCTGAGGTGATTAAAATGGCAAGACACGCAAGACAACTGAGCGCAAGTGGTATCTACCATGTGATGCTAAGAGGCATCAACCACACGCAGCTCTTCTACGATGACGATGACAGACTTGCTTTCCTGGAAAGGCTGGCACACCTTCAAGAC